>JAILNJ010000032.1 GCA_024691665.1 Gammaproteobacteria bacterium
CATCGCATATACAATTGATGGTGGTCAAATTAATAGATTTTCTCAAGAAAACTTTAACGCAGCTCAAGCTGTAGTAGATTTATATGGAACATCAGTTCACCCATCAATTGGAAAAGGTGTACTTGTAAATGCTCAAGAGCTTGCATTTGAATTCCATAAACAACTTCCTGAATTTGAAAAACCAGAATATTCAGCTGATAGAGAACCATTCATTCTTCTTACATCTATGGAAGGTGGAATTGAAAAAGCTACTATTAGATATATTCTAAGAAGCTTTGATCTATCTCATCTTGCTGAACAAAAACAAATATTCAAAGATATTGAAGCTAAGATGAATAGTAAATATAACTCAGTAAGAGCTAAAGTTACTATTAAGGATCAATACTTCAATATGAAAGAAATCATGGATAAATATCCTGACGCAACTTTAATCGCTAAGAAAGCATATGAAGAATTAGGCATTAAATTCATCGATGAACCTATTAGAGGTGGAACTGATGGAGCTATGCTTTCATATAAAGGTATTCCATGTCCAAATCTTCCAACTGGTGGAGATAACTTCCATGGTGTATATGAATATCTAGATTTATATGAATTCAATCAAGTAAGAGAATTATTAATTAAAATAGTAGATTTATTGAAGTAGGAGTATAAAAATAAATGGACTATCCAACAAATAATAGCTGGAGCGAGTTCTATAACGAAGGATTCTTTGGATATGGCGAAAAAGGAGACTTCAAATATTTCTCTTTCTGGCACTTTTTACCTATAGTACTATTAATCGCTGGTATAGTACTCACATACATCTTTAAAGACAAAATTAAGAACTCTAAACATGAAAAACTATTTAGAACAATCCTTGGATGTGCGATGATGTTCACAGAGATGAGTTACTTCTGGAGACTTCTTTATATTGGTAACTCAGATTTAGGTGAACACAATATGCTTACACGTCTTCCATTCCAAGTATGTGAATGGACATGTATCTTCGCAACTATCATGGTATTTACTGAAAGTAAAAACTTATTTGATATTGATGTATTTGTATGTTTAACTGTAGGATTCTTACCTTTATGTCTTCCAGCAGTTATTCAACGTACAGGACCAACTTATTATAGATACTACCAATTCTGGTTAGAACATATTCTTCCAATCTATGCAGTATTCTATATGATGTTTGTGAAAGGATTCAAATATGATATTAAACAAATTTGGAAACCACTCACATTCCTAGTAGTATTAGGTTTAATTTGTATATTATTAAATTCAAAAATACCAAACGCAACTTATATGTATCTTCAAGGTGATGATCTAGGAGAAGCATTAACTAGTATGCTTCCAGAAAATCAATTTGGAAGACTTGGTATTTATACCGCAGTAGTAAGTGCGATATTCGGTATTGAATTCTTAGTATTCTTCTTACTTAGAAAATTTAAGAAGAATAAAGAAGAAAAACTTGAATTAGAAGAAAAGAGTTCGAATTAATTTTCGAGCTCTTTTTCTATAGGTATAGGTTTTTCTTCAACTTCTTTTATTTCTTCTTTTTTATCTTCTTTTCTCTTATGAGGAAGTTGAACAATTATAACTGGAATAATGATTAAGATACATCCAACCACTTGAATCCAAGTTAGTGTTTCGTGGAAGATGATAAAGGCGAATACTGCGCCAAATACACTTTCAAGAGACATAATAATTCCTGAAACTGTAGTAGGAAGATGTTTTTCTCCAACCATTTGGAACACAGTACAAAGTCCACTTGAGAGTAATCCTACCCAGATTACACTTGGAAGACCTTTTACATGGAAACTGAAATCACCAATTACAGATAGCATAATTAAAGCGAGGAATCCCATAGTTACAAGGTTAACTACTGAAAGTTGTAGTGGGTCATCGCCTTCTTTGGTATATTTGCCTATTAGCATAATTTGGAAAGCGAAGAATAATGCACCAGCAAGCACTATTCCATTTCCAAGTAGATGAGTTTTATCGAATGATAGTGGAATCTTTACGTTAAGTAAGAAACATCCAAGAACTGCGATACCACAAGATGCAAATATGAACCATGGTTCTTTTCTTTTAATTACTATTCTTAATATAATAGGTATTAATACTACATATAAAGATGTGATAAATGAAGTTTCACCGATGGATGTCATATTTTGTCCATAAGTTTGGAAGGCATAGCCCAAGAAACTTGCAAGACCCAGAAGCATTCCATGGAAGTATATCTTCTTATTCTTCCAATCTTTCTTAATAGTGAAAGGAACAATTACTATTGCGGCAATAATCGATCTAATAAAGATAATAGGAAAAGGACCCCAACCATTGTTTAGGGCATCACTAACACCGACATATGAGAGGCCCCAAATAAGAGCCATAATTATTAAAGCGATTGTTGAGATTGTTTTCTTGTTTTTCATATTATCCTTTTTATTCCACAATAAAAGCCATCTATAAGTTTGATGGCTTTTATTAGTTAACTATTTAGTTAATCTAGCGATAGCTTCATCAATTGATACGACTTCACTAGAGTAAGATTTTCTTATTTTAAATTCTACATTGCCTTGGGTAGCATCTCTTCCCACAATAATGTGGTAAGGAATACCAATTAAGTCCCAATCGTGTGACTTTACTCCAAAAGACTGATTTCTATCATCTAGGATGACTTCTACTCCAGCCTTTTTAAGTGTGTCGTAGAGTTGCTCAGAGATTGCACCCATCTCATCTTTGAATTTAATTGGGATAATGACAACCTTATATGGTGCAAGGTCATCAGGGAAGACAATTCCATGTTCATCATGGTATTGTTCAATAATTGCTTGGAATGTTCTTGAAACACCAATGCCGTAGCATCCCATTACTACTGGAGTATCTTTGCCTTCTGGATTCACATAGTTAAGGTTCATAGCTTTAGAATACTTAGTACCTAGTTTAAAGATTTGTCCTACTTCTGTGCCTCTTCTTGATTTCAAAGGCTCCTTTTTAATTATATCAAAATTTCCTGAAACCGCAAGTCTTAAGTCTGTGACTTCACCCTTGTAGTCTCTTTCATAGTTTACATTCTTTAAGTGATAATCAGCTTTATTCGAACCAACAATTTGATTCTTAACCATAGGAACTTCTGTATCTACGATAATACGTACATTCTTAAGTCCGGTTGGTCCTACAAAGCCAAATACTGAACCCACTGATTCAAATTCATTTTCTTTAGCGAAATCAAGATCATATTCACC
>JAILNJ010000038.1 GCA_024691665.1 Gammaproteobacteria bacterium
TATTTGATGCGGCAATGCCTACTTTATTTTCTGCACCTATAGATATGATAATATTTCCATTCATTGGTTTAAAACCTGATGAATGAATGTATTGCCCATTAACTTCAACACCAGTTTTACTTGATCTTACAATTCCGTTACTATCTGTTTTGCCTGTTGCTGTTTCAATTGTATAACTTTCAAGCATTGATGTGATATAAACTTTATCAGTATATTTAGCAATTCTATTTATAAAATCTTGAGTAGGGAATTGATTGTCAGTATTTCCTGTGTATTCATCTGTTCCACAACAGCATGATACTACACAGATTTGAGGTTTGATTATTGATAAAAGACAATCGTTAGAAGAAGTTTTAGAACCATGATGTCCTGCCTTAAATAAATCAACTGTAGGAAGTGTCTTTTCTTTAGTAGATTTATCATAATAAGCTGCGACTGATTCTTCACCCTTCTTTTCAAGGTCACCAGTTAAAAGGAAGTTATGTTCTTCACCATTATTTGTATAAGTAAATAGTGTACATACAGAGTGGTTGTTTTCATCATCCGATAGTTCGAAGTAATACTTATTATAAATAATCTTCATAGTGACTTTATCGGATAATTGATAAACTCTTTGAGCGCCATCAATATTATTCCAACATTGACTTGCATAGTAATGTTTAGCACCCGATGCTACCTCTTCATCTCTTAATGTTACATATTCATTGTAAATTGCAGTATTCTTAGTAGTATATTCAAAGTCTATAATTGTCTTACATTCATATGACTTGAATATTCCTTCATTACCACAGAATGCACTAATATGATCTGAGTCACCATGAGTTGCGATGACATATTCTAACTTTCCATCAGTACAATACTTATTAATATATTCTTTAAGTGTACTAGCTGAACCTTTATTAGAACCAGCATCAATTAAGATATCTTGATCCCCTGCCTTAATATAAATAGAGTCGCCAGCTTTATCATTTCCAAGCATCATGAAGTGAATTTGGAAATCATCATAGATTACACCTTCTAAAGTATCTGTCTTCTTTTTACTTGGGAATTTAATAATTCCTTTCTTCCATAAAATGAATCCAGTAACTGCGAGAGCAAGAAGAAGTATAGCTACAACTACGATTAAGGTTTTACCACCTTTTTTCTTTGCGACCTTCTTTACAACTCTTTCTACTTTAGATACTCCATTCATCTTATCGCAGTAATCATCAGCCTCACTCTTACTAGTAAATGTTTTTGAAGCTCTTTGAGCGCCATCTTTTTTAACAGCGTACTTACTGCCACTTTTTACAACTCTATATGCCATAAAATACCTCACTATATAATCATTATATAATAAAAAGATGGGCATAGCCCATCAATTTATTCACTAAATAATTATTAGTTATTACTGCTTTGTTGTTCGTTACGTCTATCAAGAATACAGTCAATAGCGATAACTAGTGCACATAAGAATGCTGCATCCTCTTCCTCAAAGATATCGAGGACGAATGAGTCTCTTAATGAAATCTTTCTTGATAGATGGCCAATTGCTTTACCATTCTTTGTGATATTGAAGTTGAAATCTAAGATATTTCCATCGAATTGAATATCGTCTTTATATTGATCTACCCAGAATTTACTTCTTAAAGATAACCACTTTTTATTGATTCTACAAATTTTGTTTCCTTTTGCGTCCATTATGAATGCACGTCTAGTGAATAATCTCCAGAATTTATTTCTGATAATATAAAGGGTATTTCTATTCATATCTTGGAAGAACTTCTTATGTGTGAATGTAAAGAATTTACCTTTTACGATGTAAATTTGGTTGTCATTCATATCTGTAATATATGAAGAGCCACCAAGGCTAATCCATTTGTTTCTAATCTTTAATTGCATGTTATGTCTCCTTAACTAATTATATAATAATTGTTAAAAATATAATACCGAATTTTGAAATTAATGTGTTTTTTATATATTTAATATTTAATATGTTAAAATATTAAAAGTAAGTTTAAGAAGGGAAGGTAGTATTATGCCAGAAAAATGTGATAATGATTATAATTGTAGCTCATGTGGACATAGCAGCGATTGTCAAGCTAAGAAGAATGATTTCAGAGCTCATTTAAACGATTATTCAACTTGTAAAAAAGTATATGTAGTAATGAGTGGTAAGGGTGGCGTTGGTAAATCAATGGTAACATCACTCCTTGCATCTCAAATGAATAAACTAGGATATAGAGTTGGTATCTTAGATGCTGATATCACTGGTCCATCAATTCCTAAAGCTTTTGGTATTACAACTAAGGCTAAAGGTTCTGAAATTGGAATTCATCCAGAAATCTCAAGAGATGGAGTTGAAGTTATGTCTATCAACTTAGTTCTTGAAAATGAAACTGATCCAGTTATTTGGAGAGGTCCAGTTATCTCAGGTGTTATTAAACAATTCTACGAAGAAACAGTTTGGGGAGACTTAGACTTTATGTTTGTAGATATGCCTCCTGGAACTGGAGACGTTCCACTAACAGTATTCCAATCACTTCCAGTAGATGGAATTATCGTAGTTACATCTCCACAAGAACTTGTATCTATGATTGTTAATAAGGCAGTTAAGATGGCAAAGATGATGAATAAAGATGTGGTTGGATTAGTTGAAAACTTATCTTATTTCCATTGTCCAGATAATAATAAAGATTATAAGATCTTCGGTGATAGCCATATTGATGAAGTAGCTAAAGAAGCAAACATTAATTTAGTCACAAAACTTCCAATCAACCCAGAATTAGCTAACCTCCAAGATAATGGATTAATTGAAGACGCAGAAGTAAAAGAATTAGAAGGATTAGTAAATTACTTAAAATCACAAATTTAGAATTATGGAATCATTAAAAGAACTCTACAAAGTAGGGATGGGTCCATCCTCATCTCATACTATCGGTCCTCAAAAAGCCGCAGAAATCATTAAATCTAAATATGAAGGAAAGAGAATTGATGTAACTCTCTATTCTAGTTTGGCTTTAACTGGGGTTGGACATGGTACTGATAGAGTAATTAAAAGAGTTCTTGGTGAAAATACTATAATTCACTTCGATATAGATACACAAGTATCACATCCTAATACTCTTAAGTTTGATATTTATGATAATGATAAACTTATTAAATCTCATACTTATGTATCAGTAGGTGGTGGTTCTATTATTGAAGAAGAAACTGGTGAAAAAGTAAAAATAAAAAACATCTACCCATATTCAACATTTAATGACATTAAGAAGTACATAACTGAAAACAATATGACTCTTCCTGAATATGTCTTTAAGTTTGAAGATGAAGGTATTAAATCTTATTTACTTAATATCTATAAGACGATGGTTAATTCTATTGAAGAAGGACTTAAGAAAGATGGCGTACTTCCGGGTGGATTAAACGTAAAAAGAAAAGCTAAATCAATTTATGAATTAGAAAGAACTGAAAGTTTATCAGAAAAAGAAAAGAGATTAATCTCGGCTTATAGTTATGCGGCCGCAGAAGAAAATGCCTCAGGAGGCATAATCGTTACTGCCCCAACTTGTGGTGCATCAGGAATTGTTCCTGCATCTATTTATTATTTAAATGAAAAATATCATTTATCTGACGAAAAGATTGTAGAGATGCTTGCCGTTGCTGGATTAATTGGAAATATTGTAAAAGAAAATGCATCTATTAGTGGTGCATATGCAGGATGCCAAAGTGAAGTAGGCACAGCTTGTTCTATGGCTGCTGCTATGATAGCTTACTTTAAAGGCATGAAACTTGAACAAATAGAAGCCGCAGCTGAAATCGCAATGGAACATCATTTAGGTCTTACATGTGATCCTGTGAAAGGGCTTGTTCAAATCCCATGTATTGAAAGAAATGCTGTTGCTACTTTAAGAGCTTTTGATGCAGCTTTAATCGCATCTCTTCCTATCTATCCTGAAAAGTTATCATTCGATAGTGTAGTTAAAACTATGTTTGAAACTGGAAGAGATATTAATTCAAAATATAAAGAAACATCGCAAGGCGGTCTTGCGAAGATAGATATAAAGGAATAAATTATGTTTAAATTATTAAGAGATTCAATATTTAGACCTAGAAATATCATAGCTTATAGAGCCAAACCATTTTGGTTTAGTTTGTTATACTTTTTAATGATTTTAGTATTTGGTGTAGAGCTTTCAAATAGTAGACCTTTCGCTCATACTAAAATGACTTATGAAGATAAACTCTTAATGACTCAAGCTCTTCATGAATCAAATGGTAAGATTGAAGATTATAAATATACAGGAACTAGATCAGTTAGTTTTGAGGCAATGGGATTTGAAATAGGATTTATGCCTAACACTGAATCACTAAAAGAATTCTTAGAATCAAGCACACCTGATTTTGTGGTAATTGGTGAAAAGATTTATTCACTTACTTATATTTCAACTCGTGCAATCATAACTGAAGTAGATAAATTATCTTCATATGAAGAATTAAATGGATTAGACTTTACACAAGTAACTACTGAGAATGCAGCCTTAAATAACTTTATTACTAGTTTTGCTAATAAGTTTAGATGGAATCATGTCTTAAGATACGCTGGAGTAAACGCTGGATCTATCATACTTGTTTGGTTCGGTATTACACTTATTTCATTTATATTTATGTTAGTCTTATACCAAGCTAATCAGTTTATGAAAGTAGGACAACTCTTTAAGATGTTATTCTACAGTGGAACTGCTATTGCTCTATATGAAATATTTACTTTAGTATTAGGCATTAGTACTATTTATGTATTTGTCCTTGGACTATTTGCTTTAATACCTGTCTTTGCGCTTGAAAGACAAATTAAATTAAGAATAAGATTATACCAAATGTCTAAAGGTTTAATTAAGGATGAAGAATTAATGAAGAAACTTCAAGAATTAAACGATAAGATTAATGGTATCATTAGAAATGATAATAATAACGATAATGATGAAGGAGACGATGAATAATGGATCATAAAAAGATTGAAGAAAAATGGCAGAATTATTGGTATTCAAATAACTTATTCAAAGCTGAAGATTTTAGCTCTAAACCTAAATATTATTGCCTAATTGAATTTCCATATCCATCTGGAGCTGGAATGCATGTAGGACATGTTAGAGCGTTCTCAGGACTAGAAGTAGTATCAAGAAAAAGAAGAATGGAAGGATATAACGTATTATTCCCAATTGGATTTGATGCATTTGGTCTTCCAACTGAAAACTTCGCAATTAAAAATAATATTCATCCAAGAATTGTTACAGATAATAATGTATCTAACTTTAAGAAGCAACTTAAGAAATGTGGTTTCTCATTTGATTTTGATAGAGCAGTTGATACTACTCAAGAATCATATTATCATTGGACACAATTTATCTTCCTACATCTCTATAATAAAGGCTTAGCTTATAGAAGTCACACTTATGTAAACTACTGCCCTACTTGTAAAGTAGTACTCTCTAACGAAGAATCACAAGGTGGTGTATGTGATAGATGTGGAAGCGATGTTATTCAAAAGGAAAAGGACGTATGGTTCTTAAGAATAACTAAATACGCTCAAGATTTACTAGATGGACTTAAGGGTCTTAATGCATCAGATAGAATTAAAATCGAACAAGAAAACTGGATTGGTAGATCTGAAGGTGCATTTATTGATTTCAAATTAAAACAAAAGGATGATAAGTTCACAGTCTTCACTACTAGACCTGATACACTCTTTGGCGCAATGTTTATGGTTATTGCTCCAGAACATCCTCTAATCGAAAAATATGCATCATCAATCACAAATATTGATGAAGTAAATAAATATAAAGAAGCCGCAACTCATAAGACTGAGTTTGAGCGTGTACAACTTCAAAAAGATAAGACAGGTGTTAAGCTTGAAGGTATTAGTGCAATTAACCCAGTAAATGGTAGAGAACTTCCAATCTATATTAGTGACTATGTAATGATGGGTTATGGAACTGGCGCTATTATGGCCGTTCCTGCACATGATACAAGAGACTACGCTTTCGCTAAAAAGTTTAATATTCCTATGATGGAAGTTATTGAAGGTGGAGATATCACAAAAGAAGCTTACACTGATATTGAAAATGGTATCTTAGTTAACTCTGATTTCTTAAATGGTCTTTCAGTAAAAGAAGCTAAAGCTAAGATGATTGAATTCTTAGTAGAAAAAGGTTTAGGCGATAAAGCTGTTAACTATAAGATGAAAGACTGGGCATTTAATAGACAAAGATATTGGGGAGAACCAATCCCAATCATTTATTGTCCAAATTGTGGCACAGTTCCAGTACCTTATGAAGATCTTCCAGTAAGACTTCCAAACATCAAGAACTTTGAACCAGGTGAAAATGGTGAATCACCACTTGCTTCCCTCAAAGAATTCTATGAATGCACTTGTCCTAAGTGTGGAGCTAAAGCTAGAAGAGAAACTGATACTATGCCTCAATGGGCTGGTTCAAGTTGGTACTTCTTAAGATATTGTGATCCAAATAATGATCACGCTATCGCAGATTATGAAAAGATGAAATACTGGCTTCCAGTAGACTGGTATAACGGCGGTATGGAACACGTTACTCGTCACTTAATCTATTCTAGATTCTGGAATGAATTCTTATATGATGAAGGATTAGTACCTGTAAAAGAACCATACAAGAAACGTACAGCTCAAGGATTAATCTTAGGTCCAGATGGAGAAAAGATGTCTAAATCTAAGGGTAACGTAATTGACCCACTAGATGTAGTTGATGAATATGGTGCTGACGTACTCAGATGTTATATCCTCTTTATTTCAGACTATGAAATGGCAACACCTTGGAATAGCGATGCTATTAAGGGTTGTGCAAGATTCCTAGATAAAGTAGAAGCATTATCTTCTAAAGTTAATGTTAATGATAATGAATATACTAAAGATTTAAAGGTTCTAATCAACAATACTATTAAAGAAGTATCTGAAGATATTGAATCATCTAAATTCAATACTGGTATATCTAAACTCATGATCTTAACTAATGCATTCACAGAAAGAGAATCTATTAGCTTAAAAGATTATGAAACTCTACTCAAACTCTTAAACCCATACTGCCCACATATGGCAGAAGAATTATGGCATAACTACCATGAAGAAACTATCCAATTTGCTGAATACCCTAAATATGATCCAGCATCACTTTTAAGTGATACCGTAACTGTAGTTGTTTCAGTAAATGGAAAGTTAAGAGACAAGATGGAAGTTGAAAGAGATTTAGCTGATGATGTAATTAAAGAAAAAGCATTATCGCTAGATAAGATTAAGCCATACACTCTAAATGGTGTTAAGAAAGTAATTGTTATCAAGAATAAATTAGTAAATATAGTAGTCTAATAGGAGGACACAATGGAATTTATTACTCTTTACAACGGAGTTAAAATGCCTATCCTTGGTTTTGGAACATACAAAGCTAAAGGAGATGATTGCGCTAACGCAGTTAAATGGGCACTTGAAGCAGGTTATCGTATGATTGATACAGCTGAAATGTATCAAAACGAAAAAGAAGTAGCAAAGGGAATTAAAGCCGCTGGAGTTAAAAGAGAAGATCTCTTTATCGTAACTAAAGTAAGCTTTAAGTCTTATGAAAATGCAAGAGAAGCAGTTATGAATTCGCTCAAGAATCTTGAAACTGATTATCTTGATTTAGTACTATTACATTGGCCAATCGCTAACTATTATAAAGCTTGGAGAGAACTTGAAAAGCTTTATAAAGAAGGAGTAATAAGAGCTATTGGTGTATCTAACTTTGACCCAGATAGACTTATTGATGTATTATCATTCAATGAAATCAAGCCAATGATTAACCAAATTGAAACTCATCTTTATTGTCAAAGAAAAGTTGACCATGAATATGAGGATAAATATGGTGTAGCTCATATGGGCTATAGTCCAATTGGACAAGGTAAAGTTAATCAAATATTTGATGAACCACTAGTTGTTGAACTCGCTAAAAAATATAACAAAACAGTTCAACAAATCTTAATCAGATTCTCTATTGATTTAGGCGTAGTAACTATTCCAAAATCAGTTCATAAAGATAGAATTGAAGCTAACTTTAATGTACTAGATTTTAAACTTACAAAAGAAGAAATGGAGAAACTATCTCTACTCGATAAGGCTTATCCAAACACTGGTAGAGCCGAAGATCCAAAGAGAATTGAATACTCTTTAACTTGGTAAAAAAAAGAATCCTAGATGAAATATTTCTAGGATTTTTTTAATTTATGTTTTATTTAAGTTTATGTGAATATAATATGAGTATCAAGATAAAAGACTTGATTTTCATTATTGTTCTCCCTTAATAGAATGCACCCCTAAAAAGGTGCATTTCTATTTGAAAAAATTTATCCAGATTTAGCCATTTTCTATGATAATGATAAATAAGTAAAAATGTCTTTAAAATAATATGTATTTATAATTATTTTAATGATAACTTGGTGAAGTTGCTTTATTATGTATCACACTTTAACATTTTATATGTTAAAATAGTGTAGATACAAAAGGAGGTCTATTAAATGACTATCGATAAAAGTAAAGTATTATTTTCAAGAGAAGAAATGCTTGAATTAAACAAAGAAAGACTTGAATCAAGAGGTGTAACTATTGAAGATATTGCACGTATTGCTCAAGCACAACAATCTAAGTATACTAAAGGAATCACATTCGATGTATGTCTTGAATCAACTGAAAAGATTCTATCATATCCAGATGCATTCCATATGGTACAACTTGGTATTGAAATTGATGAACTCGCAGAAAAAGGAATGCTCTCTGAACCTATTCAATCAATCCTTACAAACGACTTAGGTTTATTTGGTATTGATGAATTATTCGGACTTGAACTCGCTGGAAACTTTGGTATCATCGGTAAGACAAACTTTGGTGATCTAGATGTTAATAAGCCTGGTATTATTTCTAAGCTTAATGATGAAGGTAAAATCCCTGGACATTGTCATACATTCCTTGATGATATCGTTGGCGCACTCGCTGCTTGTGCATCTACAAGAGTTGCTCAAATTTATAAATCTAGAGAAGTTAAAGAAGAGGAATAATTTTTAAATGTCTGAAAAGAATCTTGATGAATTCTTTAGAGACAGTGAAACCACATTTAAAACAAGACAAGAAAAAAGGGTCCAAACCACAAAAGAGAAAACTACTAAGACAAGAGGTAAGATCTCCAAGTTTTTTGTGGATAGATTTAGTTTTGATGCGAATGTAGAACTTACTGACAAATGTAGCGTTCTCTATAGAAGAAATTACGTAATCAAAAATATAATCTTTATCGTAAACTTAGTATTTACTCTTTTTTCTTTTATTGGACTTAAGGGTACAGGTAGTTCATCTAACCTAATTATCACAATTGTATTCTGGCTTATGATGACTGGACTATCTACAACTATCTCAATTCTTCTTAAAAATAAAAAAGAAGATTACACAAGACAAAAGATAGTAATGTACTTCCAATCTTTATATGTGTTCTTCCTATCATGTCTCTTATACATCAAGATTTGGTTGTCTTTTTCTTTAAGACTTCCTCAAGGAGAAGAACTTCCAGCCGCAGAGTTTTCTATTACTCAAGCTGCCTACTTATTGATTTATTTCTCAATATTCGTAATGGCACTTTATCAAAACAAGAAACTCTTAGTTAGATTATTCCCTTGGAACTTTATCGTATTAACCATCATCCACATCACATTCCTTCACCCAGACTTATTCTCAAACGCTAACTCTTTTAAAGCATTTATCGAATATATGTTTGTGAATAAAAAAGAGATTGCGCTTGATGTACTTTTAAGAACATTAGTGTTATTCTTATTCTTTGCGGGAATTTATTCAAGCGTATCTATTGCTGAATATATTTCTAAAGAAAGAAGAACTGAGTTCACTAAGAGAGTGGATGTTGAAGCTAACTTTGTGGATGTAGTTAAGAGTGTATTTGAAGCAGTTAAGGTTTATAACTTAAATGCGAATGCACTTCAACAAACAATTCTAAGTCAAAAGATTTCAAATATTGCCGCTGTACTTTCTATTGCATCAGGCTTCAGCCAATCAACAATAGATGAGATATATAATTTCTCAAAAGTACATGTAGATAATATGAAGAACTTGTCTTTA
>JAILNJ010000046.1 GCA_024691665.1 Gammaproteobacteria bacterium
GGTATAAAAAGAACAATTCCGGTATTCTTTCAGGTGGTTGATATGGGACAAGAATTATTTTTGAAAAATAAAATAAATAGGCAGATAAAACAAAATGGTTCAAGTTATACATTCAATCGTTTTGGTGTAGATGAATACGGACAAAAGACTGATGAAGTAATAAAAACTTTTTCTTTTAATGGTTTGTTTCATGAAACTATAAGTCACATAAGTGTTCAATTAACCGAAGCAGAATCTGCAAGAATTGTTGAAATACCAAGTTCTTATATTCTTTGTTTATTTGAAGACGGGGATCAAATTTCGCTTGATGATTTTGTAGAAATAAATGGAAATATATACAAGGTTGTAAATAAAATAAATGTTGGTGGATTTAATATAGCGTATGATATTTCATTAAGGGTGGTAGTTAATGGCGACACGATTTGATGATTCTAATGTAAGGTCTGGATTAAAGGAACTTAAAAAAAAAGTTGAAGCAGGATTAACAATCTATGGTGAAACTGTTGCTAAAGACTTTGAGTCTTATGCTAAAAAAAATAGACCTTGGACAGATAGAACTGGTGCAGCCAGACAAAGACTAAATGGATATACTCAAAAAGTAACTCAAGGGGTTAGAATTTGTATAGCTCATGGTGTTTCTTATGGTATTAATCTTGAACTTGCGCATGGTAAAAAATATGCTATATTAGAACCAACTGTAAGATTAAAAAGTAATGACGTGATAAAAGGTATCAAGGCAATGTGGAAGTCTATAAAGGTAAAGTAAAATGGTATATGATGATAAAACAGTAGTGCAAGCAATAATATTGTTGTTAAAAGAAAATGGGATAGATGCATTTCCCCCTGCTACTAAAGAAGGTGTATGCACAAAAGAATATGTTATAGTTAAAAATTCCGGTGCTTCGCAAATTGGTATTTTTTCTTCCGAAGTGCATTATACTGATATTATATGTTATGTACCACAAAAGAAATACACTGAACTTGAACCATTTAAAAATCGTGTTAAAGAAATCATTCACAATAATCTTTATCCTAGAGTAATGGAAACTGGATCAGAAACTCAAGATTATTTTGATGAGGAAGTAAAAGGACATATGGTCTCTTTTATGTTAAGAAACAACGTAAGAAATAAATATATATAGTTTTTTAAGGAGGTAGAAAAATGGCAACTGTAAAAGGAACTGAGATTCCTACCATTGATGTAAGTTTGGTTACACTTCAGACTTACGATGTTGGAGCTGATGAGCTGATTCTTGATACTGCAAATCAGATACAAGTTGAAGTTCAAACAGAAACGACAGATAAGATTCCCCTTATTGTAAAGGGAAGACTTATTGCTCAGAAGCCGCAAGAAACAACAGTTACGGGTAACAATATCACTCTTACTGATAATGTATTTAATCCTGAAATGGTTAAGATCCTTCAGGGTGGTACAATTAAGTATGATTCAGTAGATACTTCAAAGGTTATTGGTTATACTCCGCCTGTAGTAGGATCAAGCGATAGAGGTGTCCTCTTTAGGCTTTGTGCTTATTCGGCAATTTACAATGCAGCTGGTATTATTACAGGTTATGAGAAGATAACTTACCCCAACTGTAAAGGAAATCCTGTTGCCTTTGGTGCAGAGGATGGCGTATTTAGGGCTCCTGAGTATGTTATTACTTCAGCTCCTGCAAATGGGGAGGCTCCTTATGATATTGATATTGTATCATCGCTTCCTTCTGTTTCGTAAATAATTTTTTAAATGAAAGGAAAATAAAATGGAAAATCAAAATTTGCAAATCACGAGTATAGATCAATTAAAAAATTACAAGTCTGGTCAGATAGTAGAGCTTCCGCCTTTTGGTGATGGTCAACCTTTTGTTGCAAGGCTTAGAAGGCCTTCAATGATGTCATTGGCAAAGAGGGGAAAGATACCTAATGAGTTATTAAACTCAGCAAATTCTTTGTTTGAAAGAGGTCCGCAGGGGCTGATGCAAAAGGGTAAATTTGATGACGAAACAATGACTAAATTATTTGATATAATTGATGTTATTTGTGAAGCTTCATTTGTTGAGCCTCTTTATAAAGACTTAAAAGATATAGGCATTGAGTTAACTGATGATCAGTATATGTTTATTTTTAATTATACTCAAAATGGTGTGCAAGCTTTAGATTCCTTTCGTCCGGTCGGGTGAAGTCCTAAGACTTTTAGGGGTAATTAAAACATTGGAAAGCAGTATACTTCCATCTCAAGTATTGGGAATTGAGGACGAATATACTGCTTTCTGTTTTAATGAAGCTTGTGCATTTATAATTACAAAATTAAAGAACAAAGAAAAACCAATAATAAGAATTGATGAAAACAATAAAAAGGTATATTCCAAGCCGTCTGATTTTTACAAGAAGTTCGATAAGCGATGAGGGAGTGTAGATATGGGTTTATTA
>JAILNJ010000048.1 GCA_024691665.1 Gammaproteobacteria bacterium
AGAATGATGAATGTGAATGGATCTAGTGGTACATAATAAGTATCTGCGAAGATAGATGCGCCTAGATAATTTGAATAATTAAAGAATCCAAGTGTACCATTTTTAATTCTTTAACAATATCTTTTCTAATCCGTTTAAGACAACTCTTTATACAGGTTGTCTAATTTTTTCCATTATGATTATTTATTTCATCATTGTAAGATTCGCAAGAAATAACTTCTATGCGGCATTCAGTGATGATATCTTCCAATACTATCCAATGATGATAGATTTTGTGAATAGAATAAAGAATGGTACACTTGGATTCTTTAATTATTCAAATTATCTAGGCGCATCTATCTTCGCAGATACTTATTATGTACCACTAGATCCATTCACATTCATCATTCTATTGCTCTCATACATAATGCCTACTGAAATTGCGATGAGCTTAGTAGAATTATTAAAGTTAACTCTGGGTTCTATGGCATTTATGCTTTATCTTTCATATAAAGGAGTTAAACCTAAGTGGGTTCACTTAATGGGAATATTATTCTTCTCATCAAGTGGTATTACATGTTTTTCATGTTTCTCATCATTTACTTCACTAGCGTTCTATCTTCCAATGTCACTCAATATCGCATATTGGTTTAAGAAAGGTAAGTGGTATTATGTACCACTATTCACATCAGTAACTGTTTTATATAACTACTATCTAGCTTATACAGTATTCGCCTTTATGGCATTCTCAATATTGTTTATGCTTATCCTTGATAAAGAGATTTGGTATAAGGTTATCTATAAGACTTTAATTTATGTGGGATTAATTATCTTAGGACTAATGTTTTCAATGGTAATATTCCTCCCAAGCACTTTATATATCTTAAAGTCCACTACTAGAAGTGTGGTAGAAGAAGGATCATCTTTAAAATCATTAATTATGATGGCTAAGGCGTATCTAACTCTACCAATTGAACTATTTAAATCAATTATTGAATTCATTAAGTTGTTATTTAATCCAAATGTATCTCTACTTAAGAATGCATATATGTATAGAGATGCGTTTGTAGGATTTAGATACGCTATAAGCTTACTAATTAAGAATAGAACTATTGATGGAGTCACATATTACGCAGCTTTCTTTGATAAAGAAGTTCTATACAGAATCATGGGTTCTATATTTGTACCATCGTATCCTGCGGAGTTCTACGGATATCTTGAAAGTTACTTCCTAGAACACGCATCACTCTATATTACTGGCACAGGTATCTTCCTTGCGACATATGTATTATTCTTAAAAGACTATAAGAGTAAGGTATACAAGTGGATGTATGTGGTAATGATTATATTCATGTCACTACCATTCTTCTCATATATCTTTAGTGCGAACCTCTCTGTCCTTTATACTAGATGGGTTAACGTTGTAACTATTCCGCTTCTTTTAATCGCAGCTCATGCGTTAAATGAAACCAACCTTAAAGATATGAATTTTAAGAAGATGATATTCTCTTTAATCATATTGTTCTATTTCGCAGGTATATCTATCTTCCACCACTATGAAAACTTAAATAGAATCGCAGTTAAGAATAGCTTTAGTGAAGAACTCATGCTATTTGAAAAAAGAGCGCTTATCTCCGCAATTCTTTTAACTATTGCGGTTGGTGTAATGGTAATTCTATTTAGCATATTTAGAAATAAATCTAAGAAGTTTAAATTAATCGCATATCCAATTATTGGCGCAACATTTATTGGTGTATTCCTAGTGCTTGGATTAACTCTTCTAAGCTACTTTAATACACTTGGTGGTGAAGCAATATTTAATACTAAATATGTTGGATCTAATCCTTTATATGATAGAGACGGCTTAACCGCAAATGAATATATGACATTTATCACTGTCATAGTATTAATTCTTCTTGTGTATTTTGTTAGTCTTAAAAAGAAGAAGCTATTAATAGCTCTAATCGCCTTTGAATTTGTCTTTAGCGCATGTTTATCATTTGGTTCTCCAATTATTAACTATGGAGAAGAAGGTGTTTATAAGAAGACAAGAGACGTTGCCACACTCGTTAAAGAAAATACTCCTCAAGATGATATGTATAGAGTATATGTTGATCCATCTATATCTAATCTTGAAAGAGAAAACCTAGCTAGATTCTTTAATGATAAAGGAACTAATCAAACAATCTTCCATTCATTCATTAACGCATCTACTGATAATGTGGCTGGAATAATCTTTGATAAGAAAGACGAAGGCCAAGCCAACAAAGAAGCTTTAAATGTTTATTCATATTATTTAAATGTATTACTCGGTTATAAATATGTTATCGCTGACCGTAACTCATCATTTGAAAACTATGATAAAAATATGTTTGAAGAAATCTATAAAGATGATAACTATATCATTCTAGAGTTTAAAGATTTTGCAGGATTCTTAGTATATGATAAGTTCATCACTCTTGATAGTTTCAATTCAATTAAGGGTAAGATTAATAAGTTATCTAGAATGAACTTCCTAAATAAATATGGAATCGTTGAAGAAGACTTCTAC
>JAILNJ010000049.1 GCA_024691665.1 Gammaproteobacteria bacterium
TGAATGATGAAGCATTCATTGAATATATGAATAAGAGATATGAAGAGAATCATGAATTCACTAAGACATATCTTAAGATGAAGAATCTAATAGATCAACTCGAGATTAACTTTAACTACGTAGTTAATATGATTATGGTTAATCTTAAGAATGAACTTGAAATGTGCCAAAACAAGTTTGAAACTGATTCATTAATCGTTAAAGAGGATTTGGCATATGAAACTTCAAGTTATGAACTTCTTTTCTCAACTTTATACAAAGAAGAATTAAAGAATATCGCATTACTCGATTATGAGATTAAGGTTCAAAATCTTCATAAGAACTTTATCGCATCAAAAGCTAAAATGTCTATTTCTTCTGACCTCTTTAACTGTTCTAGAGAATTAGACTTATTAAAACCTAGATATGAACTCACAAAGATTCTAGATGAATATAATATTTCTAAATTATCTTTAGAAAACTTATATAAATCAGAAGTATCACTTCTAGATAAGACTAAAGAAAGAGAGGAATTAAATCTTCTTTCAAACTATAAGTTTATGATTTCAATGATGGAACATCAAATTCTATCTGCGAATGAATTAATTGAACTTACTAAGAAAGATTATGAATTAAGAGTTGATATCCTCGCCAATATTAAAGAAGTTAATAACCAATTTAAGAAAGATAGAATTGATAAAGAAATCAATGGATATTTGAAGAATATCCAAGATATCAATGAAATCAAAGAGATTAAGTTAAACACTCTATCTCAAAAACTTAAACTTCTTCCAACTGTCACAGATGAAACATACCTAAGTGCTTCAAATGAATTCAGCAAGATTCTAGAAGAGTTTGAAGATATTAAGAAAGAGATGTATTACCTCGTAAGCAATAGTGACCAAATCACTATCGATAAAGAAGACGTAGAAAAGACTAACGAGTTAATTATTGACTCTATCACAACCGCTCAAGATATTAGAGATAAGAGCACAGAACAGTCCCTTAAGTATCTTAAAAATATTGAGTCTTCTTTCGATGCGATGATCGCTTCACTCAATAGTTATGAGACTACAGATTACGCTGAAAGCTTTAATCAATATAAGTTAAACTTCATCTTTGAACTTAATAGATTAAACGACAATTTAGACAAAATTTCTACTCCTCAAGTAGATTTAATTAATCATATTGAACATTATTATAGAGATGATATTTATAAGGTTAAACTTCAAGAATTAAATAGAGCTCATACAGAAGCTGCGAATGCATTCTATAAAGAGTTAATGGATAAATATACTTCTATTGATGAAAGTGATAATGCATATAATACTAAATCTATTACAGTTTCAGAACACAATGAAATCTTAGATGAAATTAACTTAACTCAAGCAAGAAAAGCTAAGGAGCAAGCTGAAGCATTTGAAAGAAATAAAGAAGCTCTTAAAAAGAACTTTGAAAAAGAAATTAAGTTATCAAATGAAAAGCTTAATCAAAACCTAGCTAGACAAGATCAAAAGTTTGAAGTTGAAATTCAAGATTTAAGTTCTAAAGCTAATGAAATATTTACCATCAATAAATCTTCTTTAAAGATTAATAAGAGATTTAATAAGATAATTAATAAAAAATATCCATTCGAGTTAGAAGCATTTAAACATGATGAATTAACTAAGATGGATAAACTTAATAAAGATATAGAAGAAAAATATAATAATATTTCTGTATACGAATTAAAAGGGAAAGACATTAAATAATCTTTCCCTTTTATTTTATTCTTCATCCTCTTCTTTTTTTTCTTGAAGTTCTATTTGTTTAACTTCCTCATTTGGAAGTTCTTTTTTCTCTTCAGCTTCTACCTTTTCTTTTTGGAAGATGCTGAATATTGATTTCTTCTTATTTTCTTTGATTTCCTGAGGTTTTTCTTTAGGAGGCTCAATTGGTTTAGGTGGAACTGGTCTAAATCCTACATAGAGATAATACATGCCTAAGAGTCCAATAAATACCAAGAATGTAATAGCTAAGTGTTTATCTTTAAGCCAGATAAATGATACTACACCAAATGTAAGGATTAGGATACCTACAATAGTTCTTGTAACTTTTTCGCTTTCATTAAACTTGTTAGCTATAACAAGCATAATACCTTCGATATATAGCGAGATACCTAATGTGTGGGATGGATTAAAGAAAAATTCTTCGTCTGTATAAGTATTAGTCCCATTAGATACTTTAAGTCTATGAATAATTAGAATAAATCCTAAAGCAATAATAAGTAAGTTAACAACCGCAACAGCAATATTTCCACCAACTTTATTACCTTTCTTAAAAGATGCGAACATATTGATTGATGCGAATGATATACAGATTGCGCCAATTATATAGTAAAGTCCTTTGCCTACATAATCTACTTCTTCAATAACTTGGCCAACGATGCCAAGAATTAAAGCGGCAATGAACACACCTGCAGTTATGAAATTTAATACTTTATGTCTAAAAGCAAATCTCCTCATATTACACTCCTTAAAAAAGACCAGTATTTAGTTATTGTTTAGAAACCTAAGGGTTCCTAAAATGCAGACTTATCTATGACTCGGGATTCCCTCAGGGCTTTCACTCCTGTCATATCTAAATAAGTCATAAAACTACACGAGTTTGGGGTCCTAATAATAACTAA
>JAILNJ010000080.1 GCA_024691665.1 Gammaproteobacteria bacterium
GTTGGTATGCTACAAAGAATGAATCAATAATCTCAAGATTTAAAGAATAATCAATAAAGGAGGACTTTATGATTAAAGTAATTGATAATTATTTCATATTAGAGACATCTAATACCTCATACATCTTTAAAAAAGATGAAAGTGGTATTTTAATCCATCTCTATTATGGAAAGAAAATTAAGAATGATAAGAATACACTAGATAATCTAGTTAATCTAGCTAATCATCCAAATGGAACCGATGTTAGATTATCTAAAGAATATCCTTTTGGGTTCTTTATCAATCTAAAGAGGCTAGCGAGTAGCCTCTTTATTTTTTAATTATTCTTTTGGTTCTTCTGTTGGGAGTTCTTCTTGTTTAGTCTCTTCTACTGGAAGATTTCCTTTTCTTTCTTCTATTTCTTTCAACATTTGATCAAAGAACTTTTCATCAATGATAAATTTAGTTCTTTGGATTAGGTAAGATAATACGAATAATAAGAGTGGAAGTCCACAGAATGCGATTCTTAAGATAATTCTTACTCTAGGTGTAGATTTAGCTTTAAATACCTGGTTAACTGCGTTTTCATCTGTTTCATTCGCTTTATTGTATTCAGTAGGTGTAACTACGAGCTTATATTTGTTTTCACTAGTTACAAAGGCTTTAACTGCAATTTCAGTATCTAGTTCAATATTTCCAGCAAATGATTCTACTTGTTTAGCATTTTTATAAGTTTTACCATCTTTATCATATTGAACTAACCATAGTTTAGCTAAAGCTGGAGTATATTCAGCTTGGATTTGGCACTTTCTTAATACTTCATCAGCTGAGATTTCTTCATCTAACTTCTTAATTTCAGCTTTGAATTCATCTGTACCAGTACCGAGTTCTTTTTCAAGATTTTGTACCTTAACTGAATAGTTAGCAATCTTAATAATATAATCTTCAATAGATGTTTCAGCTGTTTCACTTACAGCTATCTTACGTTCAAATTGAGATACTTGGTTTTCAATAGCAGAAACATGTTGTGTAATAGCATAAATACCTGATAAAACGAGGGTAAGTGTAACTGTTAAGTATTTAATAGCATCACCAAACTTAACGATTAATGGTCTAACTGTAGATACAACGGCTTCATTTCTTTCTCCAGTCTTCCATTCGTTATATTCTACGCAGTTAGATACGTTAACAAGTGTAGCTGTATAGAACCAAGTGTATCCAACGAAGATTGGAACACCGAATAAGCATAATGTGAGTAAGTTAATTGGGAAGAATTTGAACCATCCAGCAAGCATGAGTCCAATAAATCCTACTGAAAGGATTGAGATACCCATAAGTTGGATTTTTCTTCTACCCATTCTTTTTGCCATTGGAGGATATACAAGTTGGAATACGGTATTAGCTACAGCGTAGATAATAACGAATATAATAACATTTCCGTTATATCCTATTTCCATATAATAGAAGTTATATATCAAACCCATGAGTATACCAAAGGCACTAGATTCACAGAGGAGTGCAAGACCCATCCATAATAATTGTTTATTACTAATGATAGTCTTAACCATCTTCTTTAATGAAATCTTATTCTCAGGTTTTTCTTCTGATTCTTCTCTAGGTGCTTCTTTTACTCCAAATGTAGTCATTGTCTGGCAAGCAATAACCATTACACAGGCAATAATACTAAACATTGTATAAGCATTAAGTAAGTTACCTGGAGCAAGGTATGTTACCATTGCTGTCATTAAAATAGTACCTAAACCAGCACAGAAGATTGTAAGAGTTGTCATCTTGTCTCTTCTTTCTTTAGTTCTTGCAAGAGATGGAATCATACTCCAATAACCAATATCATTCATAGTGAATGCAGCTTCCCAGAGTAGATAAATTCCGCAGATTGCAGCTACATATATCCATCCTTGAGCTGTACTAGATAAATTTAATCTAAAGTTAAAGAGTACTACAGTAAGAATTGAATCACCTAATGCACCATAGAAGATCCAAGGTTTAAATTTACCCCATTTAAGATGGCTACCATCAATGATGGCTCCCATCATAGGATCATTAATACCATCCCAAATTCTACCTAGAATACCAATTAATAATGATAAAGTAGTGAACTGAGCAGCAGTTAATGTTAGACCGAATTGTACATAAGTTAAAAAGTATGTAGACACTAAAGTGTATAAAGCATCTCTACCAATTCCGCCCAAACAGAAAAACCACTTATTTCTGTTAAACTCTTTATCAGACTGATATAGCTGATTATTTTCAGCTACAACTTCAGTTTGAGTTAATGTTTCTTCACTCATAAATACATCTCCATTTTTAAATTTTATAATTGTTATTTATAACAATAATATTTTATAACTAAAACAGCATAAAAACAAGTTTATGTAATGACAGTAATATTTAATATTAATAATTCCTCCACAAAATATCCTTTTATGATATTATCTGGAGCAAATCAATATATTTTTACTAAAATGTTTATTTTCTTTAAATAATACTAGACCTTAATATTATGTGATGGAAATTAACACAAATTATAATTCAAACAA
Source organism: Gammaproteobacteria bacterium (assembly GCA_024691665.1). Lineage (GTDB taxonomy): Bacteria > Bacillota_I > Bacilli_A > Izemoplasmatales > UBA1188 > UBA1188. Next base: position 2,538 of record JAILNJ010000080.1, read on the forward strand.
TTTGTTGCGCCAGTGGAGCAACAAATTCATTTAATGTAAAAAACTACAAACTATTATATTATTTATCTAATTCAATCTTTAATTCTTTTAACTTGTTTTTTAATATCTTCTTATCAATGATATCAATATTATATTCAGCTACTGTAGTATATGATGAATTTCTAGCTAAAGTATATTCAACCACCACATCATCTTTAGATGCACATAATATAATTCCTACACTTGGATTTTCATTTTCTTTCTTCATATTTCTATCTAGAGCTTCTAAATAGAAATTCATCTTTGATAGATATTCAGGTTTAAACTCATCTATTTTAAGTTCTATAGCTACTAAACAATTATGGGTTCTATTATAAAAAAGTAAATCAATATAATAATCATGATTACCTACTTGAACTCTGTATTCTTCTCCTATAAATGAAAAGTCACTTCCGAGTTCTAATATAAAATCTTTAAGATTAGAAACTAAAGCTTTTCTTAAATCCTTTTCTGAAAAGTTATTTGGTAAATCTAGAAACTCTAAAGAATAATAATCTAATATCTTAGTTTGAGGTATATCATCTTCATCAATTGTCTTATCAATAGATTCTAATACATTATTACTATCTTTTGAAAGCATATATCTAAAATAATAACCACTAGAAATCTGCCTTTTTAATTCTCGTGCACTATATTTATTTTTAATACACATTCTTATATAAAAATCTCTTTCTTCAATCGATTTTGTACCAGTTATAATAATTAGATTATTCGCCCATCCAATTTGTGTCAACAGTGTTGATACAATTTCATTATCCTTATAGGTTTCATAAAATTTAACCATTCTATAAAGCCCAATTCTATCAAAACCTTTAAGTGTCGGATACATTTCCTTAATGCCTTTAGCGATATTTTCTATTACTTTAGATCCCCACTTTTCATTCTTTACTTTAATAGATAAATATTTACCTATTTCATAATATAAAGAAACAAGTTCTTCATTCA
>JAILNJ010000104.1 GCA_024691665.1 Gammaproteobacteria bacterium
TTAACGTCTAACTTCCTATTTTTTAAAATGAATCAAATATTAAGCAGCTGTTGGAGTATAAACTTCAATAGACTTAATTTGAACTTGAGCAGATGACATAAGTACTGAGAATGCATTAGCACTAGCAAAATACACAGTAACATTTGCTCCGTTTGCTTCTACAAATACGCCATCTGCAAATGTAGAATTTACTAATGTAGTGGCATATGAAGCATCTTTACATACAAATACTAATTTAACCATATTTTCATAGTTAATAGTTGCCTTTTGGCCTTTATAAACTCTAATTGGGTTAGTATAAGTTTGTCCATTGTTATTATTGCATGGTGATGAAGAATCTTCTTTATCAACAACAAATGTAATACCATTTTGAACCCAAGTCATCTTTGTTGCAGCTTTGTCAGAATCTTGTTTTCCTTCAGGATTAACATATGTAATTGTTCCAGTTCTATCAGCATCAAATGTAATAGTTGCAGCTTTTTGAGAAGCAACAACTTCAACTTTAGTAGCGCTAGTTACATAGAAAGAAATTGTTGAATCAGTTCCTTTTAATGCAAGACCTTTAATTTCTGTATATTTACCAGCTAGAGCAGCAGCTGTTTCGCAAGCTTGATCTGTATAGAATATGATGTTTACAGTTTCAGATTTTGCTACTTTATTATCAGCAATTTCAACGTTCTTAAGGATATATTCTTGAGTTTCGCTTACTACTACGTCTTTAGGAGCTACTGTTTTAGGAGCAGCTATTTCAGCTTTAGATGCAGCTTGAACAGTAATAGACTTAGTATTTAGACCACGGCAGTAGCAAGTGATTTCATACTTAGTACCGTTTGCAAATCCAAGTTCAGTACCAGCATAAACAGTTGCAAGTTTCTTAGTTAATGCAGAATCTTCGTAAAGTTCCCACTTAGTTGCATCTGTAGTTTCCTTGAAGAAACCAATCATCTTGAATAATTTACCAGAGTATGCAGCGATGTTATCAGCATCAGAAGCGATAGCATCAACATCAGCCTTAGTGATAGTCTTAGTAACAGTTCCAGGAACAGTTTGAGCTGTAGCAACGGTCTTAATTAATTCGATAGAACCAAGTTGTGGGAAGTCATAGTTTACTGCAAATTTAGCAGAAACGATAACTTCATCACCAACTTTAACTAATAATGAATTGTATGAGAAGATTGAAACACCATCAGCACCAACAAGTACGAATGATCCAGCTTTAGTTGCTGTACCTTTAATAGCGCCAACAATACCTCTAACGTATTGAACATTTTCTTTATCTTTTGCTGTTAAGAATTGAGATACAGTCTTAATTACAGAATCTTGTACCATATTAACTACTACTTCGAAATCTTCATGAACTTCACCAGAAGTTACTGTAGCAACTAATGTGAATGTAGTGAGATCAGCATGAGCTGTAATAGTCATAACGTTTTCAGCAACTGTAACATGATCGTTAGCAGCCTTTAAAGCCCAAGAGATAGTTGTTCCAGAAATAGCAGCAATAGTTGAGCTAGTTGGAAGAGTTACTGTATTATTTCCATAATATGTATTCTGAACAGCGTCAACAACCTTTTTCTTAGCAACAGCTACTTTTTGAGCATCAGTAAGAGTTTGTTCAGCAGCATTAGAGAATGCATTTTCATTTACTGGGTAAAGATAGAATGAACCATTAAATACTTGTACAACACCAGTAACGTCAGCTTTGTAGAATTCCCAATTAGCAAAGTTATCTTTGAAAGTCTTTTGCTTATTAGAAGCAATAGCACATGTAGAACCAGAAATTCTTACATAAGAAGTCTTGTTTCCAAGAGAGAACTTATAGTAGCCACTTGATGCTGTAGTATCATCAGCAGGTTCAATAGTAACACCCTTAATAGTAACGAGTAAATGTTGTTTACCAGTAATTGTAGCGTCCTTGAGATCAGCAGCAGCTGTGAAAGCAGCTGTTAAATCAACAGGTTCAAGAGTTACAGCAGCATCATCTAATACTTTATAAGTAGCCTTAGTAATTTCATCAGTTCCACTGTATTCATCTTTAGTACCTAATACTTCTACTGTTTTACCGATTGCTAAGTTTTCATCCTTAGTTGGATCTACAGATGCGCCATACACATAGTAAGCACCAACGATAGCATTGTTTTCAACAGCTTCAACATATAAGCACTTATTAGCTGAGCCAGTAGTTTCACCAACCATACCAACTACAACACCTTTAACCTTAACTAAATCGCCTTTATTTTTAGCGGCATATTGAGCATAAGTTAAAGATTCAACAGGTGGGAATTTATATTTGTAAACAAGTGTGAATTCATCAGAACCTTTTACACATTTTGCTGATAATTGGAAAGATACACCGTTTTCTTTATCAACGATTGCAACTTTAACGAGATCTTTACCACTTACTGGGCTAACTGTAACTTTAGTTTCTTCAACGTTAACTGTCCATTGAATATTAACGTCATTAACTTTGTTAATTCTTTCTAAATCGCCAGTAACAACTTGTTCTTCTTCAGAAACAGTATATAAACCTTTAATATATGCAACAGCATTTCTTAAAGATTCAGGGATAGGGTTAACTGGAGTAGGTCTAACAGTTGTTTCAGGTGCTTTTGTTGTCTTTTCTTTACAACCAACTACACCTACGAGGGCTAAAGAAGCAACAAATAGTAATGCAAAAATTTTTGAAAACTTTTTCATTTTTCTCCTTTTTCCTTTTATATATTGTTTTTTATGTTAGTTTTCGATAGTTACATTATTGCGTGAGAATACTTTAATTTGAGGTTTACTGTTGAAGACATCAATAATACCTCTTACAGAGATAGTCTTACCTACAAAGTCGTCTTTAGACATAGTCTTAGCCCATTCAGTAAGTCTAACTGTAATAGTTTGACCATCCTTCTCACAAGTAAGAGTCATTGCACCAAATGATGAACTATTTGTATTAGTTTCTTGGTATGCACTCTTAACTACTAGATGATCCATTGATAGAGAAGCATTCATTGAAAGCTCCCAAACTTTCTTAGTAGCTTGTTTTACTTCTGTCTCGATTTGTTGTGTTTCAGTGTTAATTGTTTGAGCAGTGTAAGTAATTGTTTGAGTAGAAACGAACTTTTCAGGGCTCATATTTTCATATGCAGCTTGTCCTTTTCCTTCTTCTACTAACTTACAATTATCTTTTTCTTCGCCCCATGCATCATATTGAAGACCTGAAACTTGATATGATCCACCGGCTTCATAGTATTGGCAAGAACCAACGATGATTACTCTATTACCAATATTAAGCATATCTATGAGTTCTGATTGTACGTTAAATCCATAATAACAATAGAATCCATAGTATAAGTCGTCTTCTTGATCATAATCTTCAATATATACACCATTGTTGTATACATAAATAATGTTACCAACTACGGCTACTTTTTTACCTTTAAGGTTAGAAGCTTCCATTCTAAGTTCTTTAATAGATGAAATGATTGCATCGCCATAATAGAAATCTGGGTCTTTTTCATCTGAATATACACAGTATTTAAGATCCATAGCTTGTTGGATGGCATCCATACAAGTGTCGCCATATCTATTGTTCTTTGAACTTGAGTTAATAGCTAAACCTTTTTGTAATAATTCAATGTTTAAGTTTCTATAAGTTGTTTCTCCAGACTTTCTATACCAAACCCAAACAACGACTCTTGATGCAGTTGAATCTTTATTCCATGTTTCATTATCAGATTCAACATAAATAGATTCAGCACTCTTTAAAGCTTCTTTTGTCCAGTTTGAAGCGGCTTTACCCCATTCTTCAATAAGACCTGTAGATTCAGGAGTATTAACAGCAATATATCTTGCTTTTAAGATTCCGTCAGCAAACTCAGGGTCTGTGATATTAAAGTGTGTTGTATCGCCATCAACGTAAGTCTTTACAGTAACTTCTGCTTTCTTAGTTGTAGATGTTAAATCAAATGCAACTGATGCAGCATAGTCTACTTCGTTATCTGGAGTCGCTTTAGTTCTTTGAGTTGTTGATTCAGTAGGCTTAGTTGTCTTTTTAGTAGTTGTAGTAGGCTTGAGGGTTGATTTAGTACAGCCCACAAGTCCTACAACCACTAATAGTAGAGAAACTATTATAGAAAAGATTTTAGTTAGTCTTTTCATATAGTTCTTTTTTATTATTAATTAGTTAATTAATATTATCCTTGATATTCACATTCATCGATTGCGTCTTGGAATGCATCATTGATCATCTTAACTGCATTATCTGCTTCCTTAGAAAGGATAGTAGTAAGTAATGCACCAACTTGATCACGAGCTACAGATGAACCATTGAATGCTGGTGAAGTGTAATAGAAGTCAGCTTGTTCTAAGCAAACTTTTGCTGAGAGGTATGCAATGTTAGTTGTACCATCAGCTTTAGCAATCATCTTAGCGTATTGTTCGTTTTGAGCAACACTGTGAAGTACTGGAACATAACCAGAAACACTTGAGAATTCAGCTTGGAATATTGTTGAAGTTGTTAAGTATTTAACAAGTAACCAAGATGCTACTACTTCTTGAGGGTTAGATTTATTGAAGATACATACAGATGGACCTTGAGAAATAACTCTTTGATAAGTTGTAGACATTTGAGGGATTGATGCGATACCAACAACAAATGGATATTCAGAAGATTCAGTTCCGTCTTCTTTAGTTACAGTAACCTTTTCAGGTCTTTGGTGTGTTGCACCTGCAGATGAACCGATTGACATATAAGAGTTAGTAGTAGATGAGTCATTTTCATCAGCTACGAATAAACCAGAAGTGTATGAACCATAAAGTTTTTGAGTAGTGATATAACCAAGTTGATACCATTCTCTGAACTTAGCCATTAAAGTCTTCATAGTTGGATTTGAGAAGAGATAGTGATCACCAGTTGCTGAAGTGTAGTCAGCTCCGCATTGTTCAGCCATAGTGATGAACCAGTTAGCTTCTGAGTCATAACCTAGTGGGATGCAGTCTGGTTTTAATTCTTTAATCTTCTTGCATACAGCTTCAAGAGAAGTTGTATCATCTTCAGATTCATTGAACCAGTGAGTAGGTACTGGAATGCTATTAGCTGTGAAGAAAGTTTCATTGTAGTATAAAACTTCAGTAGATTTAGAGAATGGCATAGTATACATTAAGCCATCACCAAATTGTGAACCTTCTTCATAATAACCTTTAATGAAATCTGCCTTTTGAGCTGCAGTTAAACCGATTTGTCCACCGTTTCTTGCATCATCAGCGATTGTAGAGTTAATAAGATTATCTAAATGAACAACTTTACCAGTTAAGTTGTAAAGAGCAACGTGATCTGGATAGCAGTATGCGATGTTAGGTTCATTTCCAGCTGGAAGTTCAGTAGAAATTTGATCTCTTACACCATCATAGTTACCGATTTGTTTTTGATCTACAGTAATATTTGGATAGATTTCATTGAATTTCTTAATATACTTATCAAGTACAGTTACTAAGTTCTTACCCATAGTATGATAGAACTTAATAGTTACAGCTGAGCCGTCATAACCACCTTCTGGAACGTTGAAGTTAGGAGTTCCAGTTACTTGTTGTTGGCCTTGGCCTTGGTCAGAGTAGCTGAGCTTTTTAGCATTGGCGATAATTTCTTCAAGAGTGATTCCAAAATCGCCAGAAGGGTTTGTACTTTCTTTACAGCCTACTAATGTGAAAACTGCTAAGAAAGCTAAGATTAATGATAAAACTAATCTAAATTTTTTCATTGTTTTCTCCTTTATAAAATTCTATATATTAGTTTTTTTAATTTTATCCTTTTAGACCACTTCTAGATACGCCCTTCATAATGTACTTTCTTAAGAAAATAAATACGAGGAATAATGGAAGTGAAACGAGAGCTACCGCAGCCATTTGAACAGGGTAGTTTACATCACCTGTAGTATCAGTGAAGGCATTTCTTAAACCGTTAGTAATCATTGAGTGAGCAGTGTCATTCGCAACGAGTCTTGGCCAGATATATGAGTTCCATGCACCCATCATCTTAAGAATTGTAATAGAAATTAAAGTTGGGAGTGCTAGAGGGATCATAACCTTCCATAAATACTTAATGTCAGATGTACCATCTACTTTCGCAGCGAGATATAACTCGTTTGGAATTTGTAGGAAGTTTTGTCTTAGTAAGTAGATATAGAATACTGATACTAGGAATGGAACGATTAATACTACATAAGTACTAAGCCATCCTAAGTTAGTTACGGTAGTATAGTTAGTAATTGTAAATAATTCACCTGGAATCATCATTGTTGCAAGGAGAGCAGCAAATAATATGTTCTTTCCTTTGAAATCAAGTCTTGCAAATGCGAATGCACTTAATACTGTGATTACTAAAGATAGGATAGTAGATACAATACCAACGAATACTGTGTTAATAAATAGAGTACCTAAGTTAGCAGCAGTGAATGCTTCTGCATAGTTGCCCCATTGAATTCCTTCTGCTGGGAAGAAAGTTGGAACAGGTCTCTTATATTCAGCAAGAGTCTTGAGTGATGAGTTAATCATCCAATAGAATGGGAATAATACGGCAAGAGCCATAACACATAAGAATAAATAAACTAAAACTTTGAATACAACCTTAAGTACCTTTTGTGCAGATACGATTTTAGCCATATCTTTGTTTTGTTCTTCTTCTGATGCCATAACTACTGGAGCAACTCTTGAAGATCTTTCTTTTTCTTCTTTAATCATATCAGGTTCATCTTGAACCATTTCTTCTTTGATTTCTTCAACTACTGGAGTTTCTTCAATTTGAACTTCTTTTTCTTCTAATTCTTTCTTTTTCATATGCGTCTCCTAGTAGTGAACTCTCTTCTTAGACCATCGTAATTGGACTAGAGTTACAACGAGAATAATACCAAATAGGATAAGTGCGGCAGCACTTGCTCTACCTTGTTTGTTAGTCTTAAGTGCGTCGTAGATAAATCCTACCATTGTATTTAATCTGCCTGAGGCATCTGCTGGACCCATAGTTTCACCAAAGATACCTACGATTGATGAATACTCTTTAAATCCACCGATAAAGCCTGTGATAACAACGTAAATGATCATCGGAGATAGTAGTGGAACTGTAATTCTCCAGAATACTCTCCATCTAGATGTGCCGTCAACTTTAGCTGCATCATAGTATTGTTTATTAACTGATTGGAGTCCACCAAGTAAAATTAAGATTTTAAATGGAAGAGCGTTCCATACAATGTAGATTGTCATAACTGCGATATTTGCAGCGTATGTCGAACCTGCGTTGATCCAGTTAATTCTATGACCACCAAAGAATTCGATTACGTTATTAATAATACCTGCAGTAGTAATAATTTCGTTTTGTGTTCCAAAGAATGAACCTACAATGTTGAACATTGCAGCGAATACCATACCAATCGCAATAGAGTTAGTTACGTAAGGTAAGAAGAAAATTGTTTGTAAAAATCTTGATAAAAATTTAATAGAATTTAAACAAACAGATATTACAAGTGCAAGTAATGTTGAAATTGGAACTGTTAGGACAGTAAGTAATATTGTGTTAATTAAACATTGGACGAACTGTTTGTATTTAACTACTTGAATAAAGTTGTTAAATCCAAACTTAAATGTTTCTCCAGCTGCTGCTCTTAAACCTGAATAGTTTTCAAGTAGAGACATTCTTACAGTATTAATTATTGGCCAGACAGTAAATATTAGTAGTAATACGAGAGCTGGCGCTAAGTAGAGCCAAGCTTTCCATTGTTGCTTGTTATCTACCATAGCTATTCTCCTATTCTAATTCTTTCTTCAGTTTCTTTGTTAAAGATGAAAATCTTGTTCTTCTTAATAGTAAATTTAGCTTCAGTTCCTTTAAGTTTAGAGATGAAGTCAGCGTCAATGATTGATCTGATTGTTGGGTTAACTGAACCTTCATGTTTAGATACGATTGATACGTCTCTACCCATAACTTCTACATTTTGAACTTCGCAGTTCATAGTTCCTTTAGAATCTAGAATAAATCCTTCAGGTCTAATACCAATCCATACTTCTTGATCGGCTACACCAGCTGCATCAGCTACTGTATCAGAACCGATAATAACTTTACCGCCTTCAACTTTACCTTCAAATACGTTGATTGGAGGAGTTCCTAAAAACTTAGCAACGAATAAGTTAGCTGGGTTATCATATACTTCTTGTGGTTTACCAGTTTGTTGGATTACACCAAGCTTCATAACTACGATTTCATCAGAGATTGACATAGCTTCTTCTTGGTCATGTGTAACGAAGATAGTAGTGATTCCAGTTTGAGTTTGAATTCTCTTAATTTCTTCTCTTGTTTGAAGTCTAAGTCTAGCATCGAGGTTAGATAGAGGTTCATCGAGTAATAATACTTCAGGATATTTAGCAAGAGCACGTGCAATCGCAACTCTTTGTTGTTGACCGCCTGATAATTCAGAAGGTTTTCTGTCCATGAATTCATCGATTTGAACGATCTTAGCTACTTCATAAGCTCTTTCAATCATTTGATCCTTAGTAAGCTTATCTTCTCCCTTTAAGTTTTGAAGAGGGAAGAGGATGTTTTGCATTACTGTCATATGTGGATATAATGCGTAGTTTTGGAATACTAATCCAATCTTTCTGTGTTCTGGTGATAATTCAGTAACATCATTATCTCCAAAATAGATTTTTCCTGATGATGGTTTTTGAAGTCCACTAATCATATAAAGACTTGTAGATTTGCCACAACCAGATGGGCCGAGAAGGCCAATTAATTTTCCAGAAGGGATTTCATAAGTAAAGTCGTTAACGGCAATTACTTCTGAACCACTCTTATTCTTATTTGGGAAAATTTTTGTTAGGTTTTCTAATGTAACTTTCATATATTTCTCCTAAAAATTATTCTTCAATCTTTTTAATAATGTTGTAAGTAAGGTTAAAACCTTGAACTGCAGTAGCTAACATAGCCATAGCAATGAATGCATAATGGAAGCCTTTATAACTGAAATTAATTGCTAAACCATTTTTAAAGTTCTTATTAAATGCAAATATTGTTTTACCGTCGAAAGTCTTAAATAACTTACGAACAGCATTGCAGTTAAATACTTCATGCATACGAAGTCTAACGTCTTCAATGAACTTAAGGTCATTAGTTTGATCGTAGTCATCTCTTCTTGCTGCATAAGCTGCCATTGTTTCTGCGTCTTGGCTCATCATTCTAAACAAATAGACAATGAATAGAACAGATAATATAATACCGAGAACTTTTAATGTAATATATACGCCTTTCTTATGTCTAAATGATTCAGCTAGAATGAATAATATTCCTCCACCAACTCCTAGGATAACTCCGATGAATAAGACTATTGAACCTGAATGTCCATAGAGGTCCGCAAGTAAAATAAATAATAAACCGGAAGCAATCACTAGTAGTCCTCCAATGAAGAGGGATATCTTTTTTAATAGATTTTCCATAAATGTCTCCTTAGTAATCCTTCTTTTTAATTTCTTCTTGATGTAATTTTGTTTTATATTCAATCATTTCCTTCTCTGAAGAAAACATTAATTGACTTTGTCTATCTACTACTACTGTTACTGCAACGATATCGTGTAGTAGTGTTTTATTCTTAGTAGCGAATATTAATACAATGTTTGTAATAACTATTGCGCCAGCTACTATAGCGCCTACAATTCCCATCATTCCAGAGAACATCATCATAATGATTAGAATTGGAATCATAATTTCAACCACATACTTTCCAAACACAGTTCTTACGAATAATTGGAAAGTAGAGATCTTTACACAATTTGTTTTCATAAGACAGATGCTAAATATTTTCTTACCTAGCGTCATTCCATCTTTTAAAAACATTGGAATCACAAACTCAATTATGAGTACTGCGATTAATACTGAGACAACGACGATTATAAATAATAGCGATGTCATAGTATTAAATACTTTTCGAACTTCAGTATTTGCTTGAAGTTCTTTATTTGCTTCATTATATCTTTCAAGTTCTTCAGGGGTAAGCTTTTCATATTCAGCCCTAGTGATATTTGGGTTTATATCATATCTAGCGGCTATCGCTATTTTATATTGATCATACTTCTTCTTGTATCCATCATAATCAGTTGCCTTATTTAAGATGAATGCAATTCCTACAGCTAAGATTGATAGGAGAATGACATCTAGAAGTGCAGCTGCAATTCTTTTAGCGAAACTAGCTCTTTGTATTTGAATCATAACTCTTACAAATTAAACAGCAAAAAACGAACACGAGTTTCGTTTTTTGTGCTTCCCTTTATTAAGTTTAGATTAGCAAAACAAAGATGCATTGCCTTCTCCCCCTATTATTAGTAGCTAGATTAAGCTATAAAATTTCTAACAAATTGAATTGGTAATAAAATTGATTCTGTTGATGCAGGTTTTTTACCAGGTCCTGCTACAAAGTACCATACTACTACAGCAATAGCACCTAAAATGATGAGTACAAGGAATAACTTCCAGCTCTTAACGATAAATCTAATAAGACCTACGAGCATTAAAATAGCGGCCACAACAAAAATGATTAAGGCGAGCCACCACATATTACCAGTAGCGAATCCTTTAACCCACTCAATAGCGTTTGCCATGAAAGCTTTAATTTTTTCAATAACTTCTGTAATTGCTAAAATATTCATAATAATTGTCCTTTTTTATATTTCTATATTATTATAACAATAATATATGTCTAATACAAGAATTAAAAATACAAAATCTATATTTGCATTCATGGAATTATATTATAAGCAAAATGTAAGCGTTTTTGCAAGAAAAAAACACTGAAAAATAAATTTCAGCGCTCTTTTTTATTGATAATTATAAATAATTAGTACTTTTTTCTGCCTTCTAAGGCTTTTAAAATGGTAGTTTCATCATTGTATTCAATAGATGATCCTACAGGCATACCATAAGCGATTCTAGATACTGTAGTGTAATCTTCTAATATTCTTTTTAAATATAGAGCAGTTGCTTCACCTTCAACTGTCGCAGATGTTGCAACTATTACTTCTTTTATTGAGTCATTAATAACTCTTTCTTTTAAGGATTCAATATTGAGTTCATCTGGTCCAATTCCATTGATTGGACTGATTGAACCATTTAGTACGTGATATACACCTTTAAAAGATCCAACTCTTTCAAAAGCAATAACATCCTTTACATTTTCAACTACTAGAATAGTCTTATGATCTCTTAAAGGATTAGAGCAGATATCGCATGTGTCTTTATCTTCAGTATAGAAGCCACAAACACTACATTTCTTGATTCCTTCTCTTACTTTTATTAATGAATTAATAAATTCATCAATTTGTTCATCACTAAATTTATTAATCACATTAAAAGCATAGCGCTCTGCGCTTCTTTTTCCGACACCTGAAAGCATTGAGAATGAATGGATTAAATCCTCAATTTTCTTAGGATACATCTCTTCTTTCTCCATCTTCTAGTTGGTCCTCTTCATCTTCAGATATACCACTATTTAAGTTAAGAACTAGTTCAGTTAAATCAGCTTGAATTTGATTCTTTGAATATTCAACCATATCCAAGATATCTTTCTCAAGTTTAGCCTTATCAACCTCTTCAAGAGGTTTATTAATAGTTACTTTCTTATATTGGCCTGCGCCATTGTATTCAATAGAAACTACTCCATCTTCTGATGTAGAAATATGGATTTTCTTTTCTAGTTTTTCAGTTATATCTTTTAAATCATTTTCACTAATTGGAACTTTATCCATTATTTAATCTCCATAAAATCTTTGAAAGTATCCATTAAATCTTGATACTTATCATCTTTCTTTTCTTCTTTTTCTATTTGAGAGTCAGCTTCAATTCTTAAGCCTTTAACGAAAGCTTGGCTTAATGTGATATCTTCTCTTAAACCTTTAGCCATGTTTTCTCTATACTTTTTAATGAATTCATTAGACATTTCGTTCCAAGTGTTTTCTGGGATAGTAATGAAATCTACTTTAGTATTAAAGAATTCACTCATATACTTTGAAATAAGAGATTTATTCTCTTTTTTCATAGCTAAATTACAAGTTGGAACATTATCATAAGTTAAGATTAAGAAATCAGTTGAACAAGTCTTAAATTGAGCATCATTTAGAAGCATATAAATCTTATTATATTCGTCATTGATTTTAGCTTTTCTAATGAGTTCTTTCCATGATGAAATAATAGTTTCTTTGAATGGTTTTGAAGCGTGGTTAAGTACGTTACTAATTAGACTTGGATTGAATGTACCAAGTTCTTCAGCGATAGACTTAACTGGCTCAGTTTTAACTTCCTCTTTCACAGGTTCAATAATAGGTTTTACTTCAGGTTTAAACTCTGGCTTAACCTCAACCTTTGGTTCTTCTTTAGCTGGCTCAGGATTAAGTTCTAAAATTGGGTTCTTTTCTTCAACTACTGGAGGTTCAATAACCCATTCTTCACGTTTGATTTCTTTAGGTTGTTCTACTGGTTTAACCTCTTCCTTTTTCTCTACTTTTGGCTCAGAAATAGGTTTTGGTTCTGGTTTAATAAATTCAGGAACTTCTTCTTTAACTCTTTCATTATCTGCGATTTTGATGAACGCAAGTTCAATATATAATCTTTGATTAGATGCGTATCTCATTTCACTCATTGATTCACTTAAGATATCAATATTTCTATATAAATCTCTATTTGAAAGACGAGTTAAAAGTTGTTTAAATTCTTCTGTATCATAACCCACTTTTGTGAGGTCTTTTTTTACATTCTTAATTACTAAAATATCCTTATAGAATGTGATTAAAGATGTCATAATTTTAGGTATTTCTTTACCAATTCTTAAGAGGTTATCTATTTCATTAATTGCGTTTAACGCAGAACCATTATTTAAGTCATTTGCAATCTTAATTAAGCTATTGCTTGAAAGCTTTCCAGAAATAGATAAAACATCATCTAAAGTGATGTGCGATTCAGTTGAATATGCGAGTGCTTGATCAAGAAGTGAGAGGGCATCTCTCATTCCGCCTTCAGATACTTCTGCGAGAGCTTTTAAAGCCTCATCATCAATCTTAATGAATTCATTTCTTGCGACCTCAGTAAGTCTCTTTTCAATTTCTTCTTGGCTAATTAAATGGAACTCAAATCTTTGGCAACGTGATTGAATGGTTGCAGGAATCTTTTGAGGTTCTGTAGTACAGAGGATGAAGATTACATGTTTAGGTGGCTCTTCAAGAGTTTTAAGAAGAGCATTAAACGCTGCGGTTGTAAGCATGTGTACTTCATCGATGATATATACTTTATATTTACATTGAGATGGAAGGTATTTTACCTTTTCTCTTAAATCTCTGATTTCATCTACCCCATTATTAGATGCAGCATCGATTTCTATTACATCAGTAATAGATCCATTTTGAATACCATAGCAGGTATCACATGAATTACATGGTTCACCGCTCATATTATGAGGACAGTTAACAGCTTTAGCGAAGATCTTAGCGACAGAAGTTTTACCAATACCTCTTGGTCCACTAAAAAGGTAGGCATGAGTTACTTTGCCTTCCATTAATGCATTCTTTAAAGTACGAGTGATGTGTTCTTGGTCGAACACTTCACTAAATGATTGAGGACGATACTTTCTATATAATGCTTTATAACTCATTACTTCTTTTCCTCCTCTTTATCTTTAGTTTCTTCTTTTTCTGACTCTTTAGCCTCTAATTCCTTTTTCTTTTCTTCTTCAAGTTTGATAGCTTCAAGTCTTTTCTTTTCACCAAAAGTAACTAGGAACTCTAGCGCGTCTCTTTCTTTAGTGCCTTTTTGGAATTTTCTTATTATTGAATAATAAGTTAATTCTTCTGTTTCACCATGAACATATATTTCATAAATTTTCTTTAAACAATCTTGGAATTTATCATTTTCTCTAAAATGTCTAAAATCTTCTACGTTAAATAAATGAGTTTGATTTAAAGTTCTTCCGATTTCATCGATGAACTTTTCAAATGATTCTCTATTAATTTCTTCTTTAGTCTTCTTTCCAGCTCTTCCTCTTCCAAGATCCATAAGGAAGAAAACTAAACATACTACTAGAGGGAACACAAGCATTACCGCAAGGTCAATTAAAAATAATCCAACTACTACTGGACGTCCAAACATATTAAATTCACTAGCGAATGCGCCTGATACTGGAATATTTGAAGATACTAAATATCCATATGATCCATCTTCAAACTTTCTTGAGTATGCGACAACCGCAAATAATAAAACTACCGCAAATGATACTGCATAAATTAGTAAATAATGTTTAAACGTTCTCTTTTTCATATTACCCTCGTATCTTTAATTATACACTATAAATTATTATTATGATATAATAAGCACGAGGATTTTTATGAATAGTTTTGATACTATATGCGCTATTTCAACATCCCTTGGAGAGTCCGCAATAAATATCATCAGATTATCTGGAAAAGATGCGATTGATATTTCAATGAAAGTTCTTGAAGGCGTTGATTTAACTAAAAAGAAAGGAAACACAATTTCATACGCAAAGGTAAAAGAAAACGGGGAAATCATAGATGAAGTTCTAGTATCTTTATTTAGAGCTCCTAAATCTTACACCAAAGAAGATATAGTTGAAATAAACACTCATGGTGGGCAATATGTCACTGAGCGTGTACTTGAACTTCTACTTTTAAATGGTGCAAGACTCGCAGAACCTGGAGAGTTTACTAAAAGAGCTTTCTTAAACGGAAGAATTGATCTTTCTAAGGCTGAAGCCGTTATGGATATGATTGAAGCTCAAACTAAAGCTTCACTCTCACTCGCATCTAAAGGTTTAAAGGGTGATGTCTATAAAGAAATCAGTGCCTTAAGAAAAGATATTGAAGATATTCTTCTTCATATTGAGGTTAATATTGATTATCCTGAATATACTGATGAACTCCAAGTTACTAAGAATTTATTAATTGAAAAAGTCACATCACTTATTAATACAATTAATAATATTATCTTAAAAGCCGAAAACTTAAGAGTTTATAAAGAGGGTATTAAAACTATCATTATTGGTAAACCTAATGTAGGAAAATCATCATTATTAAATAATCTTTTAAAAGAAAATAAAGCTATAGTTACTTCATATAAAGGAACTACTCGTGATATCGTTGAAGGAAATATTAATATTGGTGGAATCATCCTTCACTTAATCGATACTGCGGGTGTAAGAGACACCCTTGATCCAGTAGAAAAGATTGGTATTGATAAAACTATTGAAGTATTAAAAGACGCAGAGTTAGTTCTACTTCTTCTTGATTATGAATCAGGTATTGAAAAAGAAGATTTAGCTTTACTTGAATTAACTAAAGATAAAAATAGAATTATTATCGCCAATAAGAGTGATACAATTAATAAGAAACTAAATGAAAATGAATATTTAAGTATTTCTGCGCTTAAGGGTGATGGAATAGAAGCCCTTGAAAAGGAAATTCATAAAAAATTCATTCATGATGATTTAAATGATAGTATTAAAACTAACATTTCATCATCAAGACATATTTCACTCTTAAAGTTATGTGAGAAATCATTAAGTAGTGCACTAGTTAATGCACAAAATGGTGATTTCATCGATATGATTTCAATTGATTTAAAAGATGCGTATGATTCACTAGGATTAATTACTGGTGAAAGTGCATCAGATTCACTAATAAATGAACTATTTAGTAAGTTCTGTCTAGGAAAATAGGAGACACACATGAGAACAAATTACGCAAGAGCGGGAAGAAGAGCTCTTTCAAGCTTTATTGATTTATTTATCGTATTAATTACAACAGCTCTACTCTACTTCTTCCCATTCACAATGATAATCGGAAGAATTGTGGATAAGGATTATAAGAACAATATTAAGAAACCTTATGATGCGATTACTGAAAAGTATAGTGGTAAAACTAACTTATTTGGTAATAGTGATCAAGGAATCTATGCAACATTTGAAGCATTATTTGATTCAAATACTAAGACAATCACTTTAAATAAAGAACAATACAATCTTTATACTGCATATAGAGATGATGCATATACTAACGCAAATAAGTATATTAATTCAGCTCAAGAAAGAATCACTAATGATTCTAAAGATGAAATGGCAGGACGTTCAGTTGCGGAAGACTTATATGTATTTGGCAGTTATGCATATTATGCATATCAAGTCTTACTTAAGTATCCACACAATGGAGAGAATGCTTTATATACATCACTCAAAAATAACGGTACATTAAGTGATGATGAATATAAAACATTAGTTGATCAATATAACGAAGATATTAACAATAGTTATAAAGAATTGATTGTTGCGCTTAATGATTTATATGTATCATACGCTACAGCTAGACCTGACGCTAAGACATTAAACACTATTTCTTATTCAACTTTAAAAGATAACCACAAAGGTTTAAAGATTGATTTTACTCAAACTAATGAATTCAATGATGAATCTAAAGCTAAGATTACATCATTCATTGATAAATACTATAACTGGGCAAGAGCTATCACAACTACTACTCAATCATTAGAAGATGATAAGACTGTATCATTTAGTGAAGAAGCTCATGACATCTTCTACTACTCAATTGGCTGTAGTGAAGTAAACGAAAAGACCATCTATATTGAAAAATATAGTAAACACGCAAACATCTCTGTCGCATATCTCTTAATCGCCTTCACAGTAATCTTTGTAGGATATACTGCAGGTATGAATGGATATACGCTTGGTAGAAGAGTATGTAGAATTAGACTTGTTAGAAAAGCTGACTTATCTCAAATTGAAGAAAGATATGAAGCCGGTGAAATTGATGATGAAGAAAGACGAGTATTAATCAAGAAAGCAAGAAAGACTAATCCACTAGTAGCCGCAGCACACGATAGTGCCTTAAAGTACTTCTACTTCGTAGTTATTGGATTATACTCACTTGTTATCGCAGCGATTGTATTTGTTGTAGTATCAATCGTTGATGTAGTAATGATATCTATTAAATCACACAGAACTATAAGAGACTTCATAACTTTAACAGAAGTAATCGAAGTAAATACTATTTAATAACTAAATAAAGATGGAGCGATATCGAAGTGGTCACAACGAGCCTGACTCGAAATCAGGTAGTCCGTAAGGGCTCATGGGTTCGAATCCCATTCGCTCCGTCTTTTTTCTTACTTCTATTTACCTATTTACTGAGTTTAATTATTTCTATATAATAAAAGAGTAGGTTTTCATTTAGGAGGTACTATTATGTATGACTATAGCGTACTAGAAAATCCATATTATATTGATAAAAAACATCAGAAAAATTATCCTGATGCGACAAGAAGAGTAAACTTTTTCACAATAAAATCGTTATTTTTTCTTCTTTGTAATAGCCCTGAAGGCACCGTTGATATTTCATCATTTAAGGAAATCTGGAAGAAAAAAACACTCCCAGACAACGTATACTATAATGAAGAAGGTAACGATAGAAAATATGTTGGTTTTAAACTTAAAATATTCTTACAAATTCTTGAAAAGGAAGAAAATAGAAACGCTTTATTAGATTCGCTTTTTACAAAATGCATTAGACGTATCGCCTCTTTAACTTGGTGGGAAGATTGGGCTATTAAAGAAGAATGTAATGATGCATATTGCAACAGAAATTGTTTAACTGGAGCTTTTCGTGCATATAGGGAATGCGCTTATGATATAAATAATAAAAAAGTTGATATAGGTTTAAATATGGATCTTCTTCTAGACAAAATACTCCATAAAAAGGAGAATGGAGAATGGATTATCAAGGATTCAATTGGAAAAGATTTAAAAATGGTTGAACAAGCCATAGATAAATTCGTAGTTACTCTTCAACAAAACAAAGAATTCCAAGACAATTATTATAAAATGGAAAGCTTGCCTAGTGATGAAACTATAAATGAATATACAAAAGAAGAGAAAAAAGAATTAACATCTGAGATTGAAGAACCATCTAACACAGAACACGTAATTAAAATAGATATAAAAAAATACGATGAGTTATTAGACAATTATGCTAAACTAAACGATGCTTGGAATAAAAAGGTTGATGATGAAATTAGAAAAAGAGGGAAAATGCAAATAGCTCTAATTATCGCTATTTTTGTACTCTTAATTGTAGCTATGATTGTTACAGCAGTAATAGTTCTTATTCATAGACTTGGTTAATAAATAACGATGTCCTATAAGTTTATGGGACATCTTTTTTTGTTTTGGTGTATAATATAGTAAGAAAAGTAAGAAATGTAGGAGGTATTTATGACTAAAAATATCGAAAAAGATAGATTTATTGTTAGCGTTAAAGTTGGACCTAAAGGTCAAATCACTATTCCATCTGAAGCTAGAAAGATGTTTGATATTAAAGAAGGTGATACTTTAATGGTTATGGGCGATAAAGAAAGAGGAATCGCTCTACTTAAAGATGAAATGTTTTATACATTAATGGGAGGTGCAATGCCAAATGGAAGCAATCAAGATAAGTAATCTTAGAAAAGAATTCAAAGATACTGTCGCAGTAAAGAATTTAAACCTTGAAATCGAAGAAGGCGAGCTCTTCTCTCTCTTAGGTGTTAATGGTGCAGGAAAAACTACTACTATTAAAATGCTTGCAACTCTAACCAAACCTACTAGTGGTGAAGCATCTATCTTTGGTTATTATATTGGTAAAGACGATGA
>JAILNJ010000189.1 GCA_024691665.1 Gammaproteobacteria bacterium
AATTCCTCTATTCTATATATCTATGGGATATATGCTAATGGAGTCAGTTCCAAATTGGCCTTTAGGCATATTTAGAACTAAACCAATTATCACAGGAATTACCTTAATGGTACTAGCTTTAGGCATTATGATTATTAATAAGAGATTCTATATCTCAGGAATTAAAGCTGTAATAAATAAAGGCCCTAATATGGATACTTTAGTCGCACTTGGTTCAGGAATTGCCTTTATTTATTCAATAGTATTATTTATATTAATGATTATTAATCATAATGATTCAGAAAGAGTTATGTCTCTTTCAATGAATTTAAGTTTTGAAACCGCAGGTATGATACCTGCCTTAATCACAATAGGTAAAACTCTAGAATCATATTCAAAGGGTAAAACTACTAATGCGATTAAGTCACTTTTAAACTTAGCTCCTAAAAAGGCGACTTTATTAATAGATGGTAAAGAAAAAGAAGTAGACGCTGAAACTATAAAAGAAGGAGATACATTAATAGTTAAAAGAGGTGAATCTTTCGCAGTTGATGGAATAGTTATATCTGGTGAATCATACGTTAATGAATCAATGCTTACAGGTGAATCTATCCCAGTGTATAAAGAAAAAGATTCAAATGTATCAAGTGGTACTATTAATGAGAATGCACCTCTAATAATAAAAGCCACAAGAGTAGGTAGTGAAACCACTTTAAATAAGATAGTTGAAATGGTTAAAGAATCCAGTTCAACTAAAACTAAATTAACTAGAATCGCAGACAAGATTTCAGGAATCTTTGTCCCAGTAGTTCTTACAATTGCCTTAATTGTATTTACTATTTGGATCTTTATATCTAAATATAATATCTCATATTCTTTAGAAAGAGCTATTGCTGTAATAGTTGTATCATGTCCATGTGCCTTAGGTCTTGCAACTCCAGTTGCGATAATGGTTGGAAATGGTAAATCAGCTAAATATGGAATATTATTTAAAAACGCTGAAGCTTTAGAAGAAACAGGTAAAGTTAATATTGTAGTATTAGATAAGACAGGAACTATCACTGAAGGTGTACCTGAAATCACAGATATTATTCCTTATGAAATAACTGAAGAAGAATTAATAAAGGTAGCCGCATCATTAGAAAGATTAAGCGAACATCCACTCTCTAAAGCTATTACAAATAAAACATTAGATTACTATGAAACAAAAGACTTTAATGCAATTAAGGGTGTAGGCATTAAAGGATTAGTTAATAATAAAGAATGTATCTCAGGTAATATAAATATCTTTAATGATACTGACTTATTAACCGATGATATAAAGAATAAAGGAGAAGGATTATCTAAAGAAGGTAAAACACCACTATTCTTTATATATGATAATAAGTATATTGGATTAATTGCGTTAAGAGATAAGATTAAAGAAGATTCTAAAGAAGCAATTAGACTCTTTAATAAATATGGCCTTGAAACTATCATGCTTACTGGAGACAATAAAATTACTAGTGAAGCAATAGGAGCCGAAGTTGGAGTTAAAAAAGTAATTAGTGGAGTACTCCCAGAAACTAAAAGAGATGTTATTATAGAACTTAAAAAACGTGGTAAAGTAATGATGATAGGTGATGGAATAAATGATTCTATCGCACTAACTGAAGCTGATGTATCACTTGCGATAGGAAGAGGTTCTGATATCGCAATTGATAGTGCAAATGTGGTACTAATGAAATCGTCACTACTTGATGCGGTAGCTGCATATTCTATATCTAGATATACATATTTAAATATCTTAGAGAATTTATTCTGGGCATTTATCTATAACCTAATTATGATACCTCTTGCGGCTATGAGTAAAATGCTTCCATGGATGGGCGCAGCTGCGATGAGTTTATCATCATTTACTGTATGTATGAATGCATTAAGGATTAATCTATTTAATCCATATAAAGAAAGAAATTATAAAAATAAAAACATAAACATAAATAGTGAGGAAAATATGTCAAAACAAGAAAGAACATTAATGGTTGAAGGAATGAAGTGCATGCACTGTGTTGCACACACAGAAGCAGCCCTTAAAAAAGTTAAGGGCGTTAAAAAAGTAACTGTATCACTAGAAGATAAAACTGCAGTAGTATTATCTAATGATAAAGTTACTAATGAAGAACTTATCCAAGCAGTAGAAAGTGAAGGATTTAAAGTTACAGAAATAAAATAGATGGTTCAAAATCGAACCATCTATTTTTTCTCATTTTTCTTTATTAGTTTTAAATCTACGTGGCAATATCCACCTGGATTTTTGTCTAGATAATCTTGATGATATTCTTCAGCATCATAGAAGTTATCTAGTTTTTCTACTAAGATTTTATAATCTTTATCAAGTGTTTCACTAAAGTATTCTAATACTTTCTCCTTATCAGATTCACTTTCATAGAATACTCCACTTCTATATTGATGTCCTACATCATGACCTTGCCTATCAACTGAATAAGGATCAACGAATCTTAAGAAGTGTTCAAGTAACTTTTCTAGGCTAATTTCTGCCTTATTATATTCTATAAGTACTGTTTCAGCGTGACTAGCAAGTCCAGCTTTTAATTCTTCGTATTTAGGATTAGCCTTATTACCATTGGCATATCCAACAGTAGTATTAACTACACCTTTTAAAGATTTGAAATAGGCTTCAACTCCCCAGAAGCATCCGCCCGCAAGATAAATTCTCTCCATTAATTAATTCCCCTTTTTAATTTGAAACTTATTAGGTGTAAACGATGTGTTATGTTCTATAAAGTATTTAAGTATTTCGTCTCTAGAGTACTCATTATTATTCATAATCCAATACTTAAATAGATAGATAAATTCACCCGTAATCATCTCGACATTTAAGTCTCTAGGAATATTATTATCTTTTAAGAATTTATTATCAACGAATATGCTTTGCATATTTCTTAAATTATGTTCGAATTCATTTAAAAAGATAGAAGAAGCACTGGAAGATAGTATAGCTTTGATTAATAATTTATCTTCATAAAAGTGGTCTAACATATGAGCTAAATAATGTGCATAATCTATATCACTTGATTTACTATAGTCATGATTAGATTCTTTAATAAGATTTTTGTCAAATACATGACTAAATATATGTTTAACAAAAGAAAGAAGAATTTCTTCTTTATTTTTAAAATGACTATAGAATGTGCTTCTTGAAACAGTACTTTTATCTAATATATCTTGAATAGTAATATCATCATAATTATTAGATAGAAGAAGTGATTCAAATGCACTATATATTTTGTCTAATGTTTTAATTTCTCTTTTATCCATTTTATTTATTTTTAGAATACTTCTTTAAGGCATTAAATGTTTCATCAGAAATAACGTGTTCTACTCTACAAGCATCTTGGTGAGCTTGTTCAGTTGAAACACCAATCTTTTCTAAGAGTTCAGTTAATACTTTGTGTTTAGCATATGTTACAGAACCAATTTCAAGACCTTTTTCAGTTAATACTAAATTACCATTAGCCTCAACTATAACAAGTCCATCTGTCTTCATCTTTTTAAGTGCAATAGAAACTGAAGCTTTTGAAAAATTCATAAGCCTTGCGACATCTATAGCTCTAACGATTTCTTGTCTTTCTTTTAACATTAAAATATGTTCTAAATAGTCTTCAACTGATTCTTTCTTATCTAACATAAAGTGCCTCGCTAATCATTATAAATATTATTATAATTTTTGTGGACAAAATCAATACTTAGTAGTAAAATTACATAGGGTTAGTTAATTCTAACCATTAATTTTGGTAAATAAGTTAGTAGTTTCTAACTTTTAGGGGGAATTTTAAATGCCAATTATACTTGCACCAATAAATGAAGAAGTTACAATTGTGAGAGTAATTGCAGAGGAAAAAACAAAGAAACACTTAGAATCACTTGGTATTTCTAATGGGAGAAAAGTGGTAGTACTCCAAGTATCTAATGGTAATGTTATTTTGTTAATTGGAAATACAAGACTTGCTCTTGATAAAGATCTCGCAAGTAAGATATTTATTGGATAATTTTTTTGTTTATATATAAATGGGAAGGAGAATATATGAAAGTAGTAAAAAAATTAAGCGAACTTAAAATTGGTGATAGCGGTGTAATCACCAGCGTAGTTGGCGATGGAAGAGTCAGACATAGAATGTTTGACATGGGTGTTACTCCAGGCGCAACTGTGTATTTAAGAAAGACTGCACCTCTTGGTGATCCTATCGAAGTCACTTTAAGAAACTATGAGTTAACTTTAAGAAAAACTGAAGCTGAACTCGTAATGGTTGAAGTTGAGGAGGTAGAAGCATAATGAAAAGATTTGCATTAGCCGGAAACCCTAACTCAGGTAAAACCACTCTATTTAATGCCTTAACTGGTGCTACAGAATATGTAGGTA
Source organism: Gammaproteobacteria bacterium (assembly GCA_024691665.1). Taxonomy (GTDB): domain Bacteria; phylum Bacillota_I; class Bacilli_A; order Izemoplasmatales; family UBA1188; genus UBA1188. The sequence continues at coordinate 4,400 of JAILNJ010000189.1, forward strand.
ACTGGCCAGGTGTTACAGTAGAAAGAAAGATTGGTACATATAAGAAACTTAGTGAACCAGTTGAGATCGTTGACCTTCCTGGTATTTATTCACTATCTCCTTATACTCCAGAAGAAGTTATCGCAAGAAACTTTATTATTGATGAAACTCCAGACGCAGTAATCAATATCGTTGATGCGACTAACCTCGAAAGAAACCTTTATCTCACAACTCAAATTCTTGAGATGAAAGTTCCAGTAGTCATCGCGCTTAACGTGTATGATGAAGTTATTAAAAATGGTGATGAAATTGATACTGACCAACTCTCAAAAGAACTTGGTGTTCCAGTAGTTAAAATTTCCGCTATTAAAGAAACTGGTTTAAAAGAATTGATGGAAACAGCTTTAGCTGAATCTTTAAAAGGAAGAGAAGCCAGAACTATCATTGACGTTAAAAAGATTAATGAATTAATTGAAAGCTTAGAAGATGAATTTGAAGTTAAAGGCGTATCTAACCCACTCTTCCACGCTGTAAAATTAGCTGAAAATGATGAAATTGAAGTTGAAAATCATAAAGACTTAATTGAAATCGTTGAAAAAGCTAAAGATAAATTAGATGATAAGACATTTGGTAATGATATTGAAGCTATTATCGCAGATAGTAGATATAAATTCATTTCAAACAAATGTTCAGTATGTTATAAAAAGTCAAGTAATGTTGAAGTAACTGCTGGTGATCACTTTGATCAAAGACTTACTAAATCAGATAAGATTGATAAAGTCTTAACTAATAAATGGGCAGGTATTCCAATCTTCCTTGCTATTCTATTTGTAATCTTCCATGTTACATTTAGTGCAAATTTCTTATTCTTTGGTAAATTCATAGGATTTAGCGAAGAAGCAGCAGATGCAACTCTTGGAATCTTCTTTACTCCAGATGGAATAAACTCTCCGGGTGTAATGCTTCAAACTGCATTAATTGCCTTTACTGATTGGCTCACAGAACTCTTGCATCAATTATTTGAAGTTATGGGTGCTGGATCATTCATTAGTGGCTTAATCGTTGATGGTATCTTTGCAGGATTATTCTCAATCCTTTCATTCTTACCTCAAATCTTATTATTATTCTTATTCTTTGCAATCTTAGAAGATTCTGGATATATGGCACGTGTTGCCTTCATCTTAGATAGAATCTTTAGAAAGTTTGGTTTATCTGGAAGAGCATTCATGCCTATGATTATGGGTTTTGGATGTAGCGTTCCAGCTATGATTAACACAAGAACTCTTGCAGATGATAAAGAAAGAACTGCAACTATCCGTGTTATCCCATTCTTCTCATGCGGAGCTAAACTTCCAATCTTAGTTGGTGTTGCTGGTGGTATTGTTACACTTCTTGGTTGGAATGGTGCTGATGGAATCGTATTTGGTATCTATGTATTTGGAATGTGTATGGCTATTGTTGCTGCACTTCTTATGAGAAATACATCTATGAGAGGAGAAGTACCTCCATTCATCATGGAACTTCCTGCATACCATAAACCTTCATTTAAAGCATTAATGATTCACTTATGGGATAAGACAAAACATTTCGTTAAGAAAGCATTCACAGTAATCATCGCATCTACAATCCTTATTTGGTTACTCTCTCACTTAAGCTTCAAGTTCCAATACTTAGAAGATGAAGAAATCACAAGTTCAATGCTTGCTTATGTAGGTAGAGGCTTATTATGGCTCTTCACACCTCTTGGATTTGGTTACCAAGCTAACCTTGATGGTTGGGGATTCGTATTCGTTGTTGGTGCTGTATCAGGTTTAATCGCCAAAGAAAATGTTATTACAACATTTAGTACACTCGCAACAGCTATTAACGCTGTTAACTCATCAATCGTTATTGATGAAGCACTTGGTGAAGAAGTAGCTCCAGTTGTTGCTATGATTCAAGCTACAGGTATTCATGTATCTGGCTTACTCGCATATATCGCATTCAACTTACTCACTATTCCATGCTTCGCAGCCGTTGCCACTGCTAAGGCAGAACTCCCTAAAGGACAAATCTGGAAGACAGTTCTATTCTGGCTTGGATTCTCATATGTTACTGCCGCAGCAGTATATGTATGCTTCGAATGGTGGTGGACTTCATTTATTGTAGTCGCATTAATTGTTGGCTGTGTATTTGCTATCCATTATTACAATAAGAGACATCCACTTGATGCTCCAAAAGTAAAAGAGGCTTAACTATGAAATGGTTTGAAATTCTATTACTAGTAATTGTTGTTGGTTTTGCTTTAACTATATTTGCTATAAGAATTAAAAAGTTAATAAAAAAAGAACCACTTGATTGTGATTGTGCTAGTAGTGGAAAGTCAAATCTAGTTAAGTGGTATCACAAAACCTATAAATGCAATTGTTCTAAGAACAAATAATTCTCTCTTAGAGTTACCCGTCCCCCTTGGGTAACTCTTTTTTACTGCCTAGAAATAATATTTAGTATTTAACCAAATCACCATATTTTTTACCTTGACTTTATATAATAAAAATGATAAATTATTCTAGTAATATTTATAGAGGTGAAATTATGGCAAAAGATGGAAGACTTAATGTAGTTCTTAAATGTTCTGAATGTGGTAGTGAAAACTACAATGCTAGTAGAAATAAAAAGCTCCATGCCGAAAAGATGGAAGTT
>JAILNJ010000107.1 GCA_024691665.1 Gammaproteobacteria bacterium
AGAATATCCAAATATTAAGGATTTAACTTTAAAGAAATCAATATCTTATGGAGATATGCTTGAAAACTATAGTGAAGACTATTCAAAAGAAGTTGACGCAATCGCAGAAGCTCGTGCCGCAAAACTCTTTGGCGCATCTTATGCGGTAATCTTAGATTCAAGTTCTACATATGATTTTATTATTAATAAAGTAATGGAACTTTCTAATGATGTATTTCAAAAACCAATCTATACAATCAAATCACTAGTAGAAAACACATCTTTAATTAATTATAAAGAAGGAAGAATTAACGCTAACGCTAAAGGTGATTTATTCTTTGCCCACGTAGGTAGTGAATCTGGCCTTATGGCATCTGGCCTTCTTCAAAACCCAGTGTTCTACGCTGATATGACATTAGTAGAACTTGATGGAACATTAAGATCTAAAGGATATGCAATCCTTACTAATGATGAAGAAATCTATAGAGGCTTAAAGAAAGTATTTAACAAGAAAAAGAAAGATATCGTAGAAATCGCATTCTCTTTAAAAGAAGCTTCTCGCCCATTCCATTCAGTATTCGCAAGAAAGACTCTTCAAAATGCGAAGGCTTTCCATATGGCATTAAAAGAAGAAGGTGTAAATGTATTAGGCGATACTACTATGAATAATAGAGTATGTGTTTCTACAGGTATTCCAATCGCAGATAAGTTAGTTAAAGAATTAAATGAGAAAGGTATTTTTGCGAGCACAAATGTATCAAGAGACATGATTATCTTTGATATGACATATATGGCAATCAATCATACTAATAAAGAAAATATGATTAGTCTCGCAAAAGAAATTGCGAAAGTAATAAGATAATGAGTTTTAAAATTGGAAACATAGAGATAAAAGGAAAAGCAATACTTGCCCCAATGGCTGGATACACAAACAGAGCCTTTTTTCATCTTGCGTATAAGTATGGCGCAAGCTTACTTGTTTCTGAAATGATTAGTGATAAAGGTTTAATCTATAATAATGATAGAACTGTAAACTTACTTGATTTCTACCAAAATGAACGCCCATTTAGTGTTCAACTATTTGGCAATGATAAGGATGAACTTGTTGAAGCAGGAAAGAAAGTAATTGAAATTGCACACCCAGATATTATTGATATTAATATGGGTTGTTCAGTACCTAAAATTTATAAGAATGGATCAGGTTCTGCACTACTCAAAGACCCTAAAAAAATAGGTGAAATAGTGAAAGCAATGGTTACCAATTTAGGTGTTCCAATCACTATTAAAATTAGAAGCGGAATCAATCACCAAAACGTTAATTGTCTTGAAGTTGCTAAGGAAGCAGAAATGGCTGGATGTAGCGCAATTGTATTACACCCAAGAACTAAGTCAGATTTATTCAAAGGATCGCCTGATATGAGTCTTGTGAAGCTTTTAAAAGATAACCTAAATATCCCAGTGATCGCATCAGGTGATATTAAGAGCCCAGAAGACGCAAAAAGAGTACTTGATGAAACTGGTTGTGATGCCGTAATGATTGGTCGTGCAGCCTTAGGTAACCCATTCCTTTTTAAACAAATCAATGACTATCTAGAAACTGGTTCATATACTACTCCAACTCTAGAAGAAAGATTTGATGCACTATCACTTCATATCAATGAACTCATTAAACTTAAAGGCGAAAAAGTCGCAGTACTAGAAGCTAGAAGTATCTGTCCTCCATACGTTAAAGGAATGAAGGGTGGAGTGTTCTTTAAGAAGGCACTATTAACTTGTAAAACTGAGAAAGAACTCAAAGATTTAATCAGTGAATACAGAAAAATGGTAATAAACGATTAAAAGAAGGCTATTGTCCTTCTTTTATTTTTATATTTCTTGTTTTATAATATGCTTATGGAAAAAAACGAATCAATCGTGAATTTAAAAGAAAATAAGAAGTCAGCTTTTACTAGTTTAAAAGCATTTTTTAACAATATCTTTTCTAATCCGTTTAAGACAACTCTTTACACAGGTTGTCTAATTTTTTCCATTATGATTATTTATTTCATCATTGTAAGATTCGCAAGAAATAACTTCTATGCGGCATTCAGTGATGATATCTTCCAATA
>JAILNJ010000135.1 GCA_024691665.1 Gammaproteobacteria bacterium
GATTTTATTAATTAATAAGAAAAGAATACATTAGGTTTACAGTACATACATGTATACATAAAAAAAATTAAAATGAAACTATATATTAAAAATTAAATAAAATAAAATAAATTTGTAAGAATATAAAACTAGGCAATTTAGTTTAATAAACTTTGCAGAGTGTACCAAACGGGAATCACCCCTACCTAAAGATCCTAAATATTCAAATAATGTAAAATAAAGAAGCAACATCAATAATGATAGTGTGGTAGCCACTAAACTCTCCCATGAGTCTAAACCGTTATCCACAGTTTCAGACCCTGTATACGGAATATGACTATTCCTATGCCTTATCGGTACGACGTCGACGCTCTCGGTAACGATAGGTGTCTTACTAAACCTATCAAAAAGTAGTTCCATAGAACTACTAATGATAGGCATCGATTTAGTAAGAAATTCCGCTAAACCCAACATATATGGAACAGAAGACTCAAGAGGAGGACTATATAATAGTTCTTCTAAGAGTTTTTGTTCACTTCTATCAATTTGTAGCTCATTGAAAGCTAAAGTTCCACCAAGAAGGAACGTAAAAACGTAATTATTGATTTTAAATTTTATTTCCTGTTCAGAAATAAGATAAAAGATGTACAAACTGTGATACTTATTCAAAAATAAGTTATAAAGGTCATTGATGAAATTTAAATATTTCGATCTAAGTTGAGCAAATTTAGAGCATTCGAGAATCCAATGTTGAAAGGACTGGTCGCCAATACCGCAGCAAGGGCATTGTCTGGGACAGTTATCAGTTACTCTATTACTAGCAATGGCTATTCTAGTGTTCTTTTCATAACCAGCACGAATCCGTAGAATCCAATTAATACCAAGATTAAGATGAGGTTTATCATAACTGAGACGGAATAAACGTTTAACATCCGAGAATTTGTAGTTTGTGTACCTAGTAGCTTTAATACCAGTATTAGTAGGGCTATTTAACCAATAATATTCTTTTATTTCTTTAGAATTCTTTAGACTTTTCAATTTTTTCTTTAGCGATTTAGATTCTTTGGTCCATGAGTAATGTGACATGGGAGGGATAAACCTGATTAAATCTCTAATAATACAATTAGAAGATTTCCATTTGAAAAAGCATTTAAGTTGTTGAGCGGCACAAATAGCAGCAAGAGGTGGGAGTTGTAGATCACGAGATAGTGCATACAAACTAATAAAGGAATTTCTAATTATGTCTTTGCACTTGCTATTATATGAAGAGGAACTAATACTCCATAACATACCTTTATGAACCAAGGTTTGAACTCTAGCCGTTCTAATTTTATTTGAGCCAAGAAGAGGTGCGTAGTAAAGTACTTTACTTATGATAAACGACTGAAGAACCATCTTTTTAAATGGGAGAGGGATAGTGTTATTCGTTAAGAAACTTTTGAAGGAATTCAGAGATCTATTTACTTTATTATACATATTTGACAAAATGGGTTGTAAAGATAGATCTTCGGAGAAGGGAATACCAAGATAAGTATAACAAGAGACCTTAGGAATAGACGTCATACTAAAGTAGAAGGTCGGATCTACATAACCTGGAGTATACTTGAAATCTTTAGGTTTAATAACCATTGTGGCACATTTGGAGATACCAAAAGTCATTTCATTAATGTTGGCCCAATGGAGAACATGATTAAGTAATCTTTGAAGTTTCCTAGCCGAAGGAGCAATTAAAACAATATCGTCAGCAAAAAGACCACCACAGCAACGTTTGTTACCAATACTGACACCATATTGATCACATCCATCCAAAATGTCATTAATAAAGAGATTGAACAATATAGGAGAGAGTGGACAACCTTGGCGTACACCACGGTTTATTGGAAATTCATTTGAAAGCATATCCAAGAGTCGAGCACGAGCCTTAGAGGTAAGGTAGAGATTAGACAAAAATTCAAAGCATTTTCCACGAATACCAAGGTTATATAATTTCGTTAAAATATTAAAGATAGGAACGGAATCATACGCTTTTTTAAGATCAAGAAATGCTATGTAAGTTGGTTTATTAGCAAATTTCCTTCTTTGGCAAATGTCACGGATAGAGACGAATAAACTGATGCATTCTTCTTTGTTTCTAAAACCAAATTGTTCCGGTCTGATAAAGTTGTGAGAAAGAGCATATTTTGATATTCTATCAGTAACAATCTTAGAAATAATTTTTAAGCCGACATTAATCAGTGAGATACCACGATAATTATTACAGTCAGACAAATCACCTTTTTTCGGGATTGAAACTATAGCAGCAGAGTTCCAATTGTGAGGAAAAGATCCATTCCAAATCTTATTGAAGATAATTTCGAGACATTGCTGTGCATTAGTGATATTGGAATCTTCTTCAGAGTTACAAAAGATAGCTTTATAAAATTCAATTGGGATACCATCAGGACCAGGAGCTTTATTATTTTTCATCGATAAAACAGTAGATCTAATTTCAGAAATTGCTATAGGGTCATTTATATTCCAAGTAGTTGAATTTGTGTGTGGAAAGGTAGCATTCCAATAGTATCTGTTTAAGCTATGGCCAGTTTCATCAGAAGCAAGTTGTTTGTAATGTTCAGCCCATCTTTGAAGTTGATCAGATAGGGAGAAGAGGTCTTGCCCATTTTTATCCTTAATGATTTGAGGTGGACGGGAAGCAGAAGAGGAGTTAGAAATTTTCTTAAGTTTACACCATCCTAATCTAAAATTTTTTTCAACAAATAGTTTATCCATGGAAACGACATTAGCTTTATACATATTACTACGAAATTATATAACCTTGGTATTCGTGGAAAATGCTTTGAATTTTTGTCTAATCTCTACC
>JAILNJ010000145.1 GCA_024691665.1 Gammaproteobacteria bacterium
CTTTAAGTTCCAACAAGACACAGCCCATAAATATGGACTTAAGACTACTATTCAGATTACTTATGCATCACTCTTTAGTGATGAAATTATTAGACTCTCAAAAGAATACCATGATAAGTATGGCGATGAGATTGGTTTATCACTTTTAGGTCTTCCTTGTGAAGAGTTTAAAAACAAGTATAAGACAGATGATTTCTGTATCTGGATGTTTAGTGATGGAGATAAGAAAACTATCGTAGATGACGTATTTTCACTCTTCTATAAGAAATTTGGATTCTATCCAGAATCTACTGGTAGTTATTTCTTAGATGCCTTCACAATCAATTATATTAAAGAAAAGTATCCAAGCGTTAAATGCGCTATTGCGACATGTTGGGAAGAAGGACCTAAAGCTTACCATACATGTAATAACTCTTGGTATACATTTATGGATGGTGGACCATGGAACCCATGGATTCCATCTAAAATAAATTCGCACATTCCTGCAGATTCAGTATCTGATGATTCAGGAATAGTAGCTATTCCACATTTATCACGTGACCTTCTCGCATGTTTTGATGGTAATGGATCTAACTTTGGTACACACCCACAAAACGTTTTAAGAGGTATGATTTACTATAACGATAATGGTTCATTTGAATATCCATATCTTTATAACCTTATTGACCAATATAGACACTTAGCTAAGTATAATGATGGCTATTCATATAATATGATGTTTGTAGGTCCAGGATGGCTTAATAAGATGGGCAGATGGGAAGCTCCATATGAACTTCTCGCTAAATCATATAATGATGGAATGGCATACTATGGAAAACTAAAGAAAGAAGGCAAACTTCTTGATTTAACTATGTCAGAATTTGCTGACTACTATAGAAGAAAGCATCCAAACTATAAGAGAGCTGAATCAGCCCTCTGGAAAGATATTCTTTATGGTTCAACAAAAGAATATTACTGGCATTATTCACCATTTATGAGATGCTGCTTAGACTTTAATCAAGGCGGTGCTATGATTGACCTTCGTCCATACGCATCAAAGATTAAAGAATCAATTGGTATTGGAAAAGATTCTGTGTATGATGCATCTTATCCATATTTAATCCAAGCTAACTATCGTGCTGGATTCTTTACTCACTATGCTGGTGCTGGAACTTTAAAATCTTGTAAAGTTAAATACCACTCTGAAGAAACTGATTTAGCTTTAACTAAGACTTACGCTAAATTTGAAAGATTTGATAAAGGTGTAAGACTCACTACTAATCCAGTAGAAGTAATCTTAGATGATACGAAGATTCAAATTGAGTCAGTGTTTGAATTCATTGAAGAAACTGGTGAACTTATTACTACTAGACGTCTCTTAAATGAAGTAGAAGATGAAGTAACATTCACTGAATACCTATGTGGTGCATATTCAACTACTGAATACCAAGGTGATATGCATACAGTTGCTCTTGGAGTAGATGATAAGTGCATTAACTTTGAATATAAAGATAGAGTAGTAACTAAAGAAAACGCTAAAGTTGCCTTCGTTAATATTAAAGATATAAATACTAGAGTAGAGTTTAAAGGTGATAATGATTCTATGTCAGTTAAAGAAGGTATCGCCTTCAGTCCAAACTTTAAATTAATGCTTCAAAAATCTATTAAGAAGGGGGAGGTTAAATCATGTCTCAATCTACAAAAGGTAAACTAAATTATAGATGTCCTTCATGCTTTATGAGAGATATCGATATGGATATGTTCTATGATGAAGATAAACATGAATACTATTGTTTAAGATGTGCATTCCACGCTTCTGAAGAGGAAGTATTAAAGTTAAATGAAATGGCTAGATATCGCTATAAATTCTTAAAGATGAGAGTAACTGATTTTGGTGAAGATAATGAACCATTAAAGGTTGCCCCTCACAAAAGAGGAGAAATGTAATGAAACTTGGAATAGACGTTTCTACATATTTTGAAGAACTTGAGGCTGGAGTAAAATATTTTATTAAAGGTAAAGAAGTTGAACCTCTAAATGAGTTTGTGAGTAATGGTGTTAGATATTCTAGAATTAGACTTTGGAATAATCCATTTAGTGAAGATGGTAAACCATATCTTGGTGGTACATGTGACCTCAATAATTTCATCAAATTATCTAAACTCATGATTAATAAAGGATACGAAATTATCCTTGATATTCACTATTCAGATTTCTGGGCAGACCCAGGCAAACAAACTCTTCCAAAAGCTTGGGCAAATCTAACTATAGATGAACTCAAGAAGGAAGTATATAAGTTCACAAAAGAAATTTTAGAAACTACAAAGAAAGAAGGAATCAAATTATCTCATATCCAAATTGGTAACGAAATTACTAACGGATTCATGTGGCCTCTTGGTCGTCTTAATGAAAATGGTGATAAGGAAAGAACTAATTATGAGAACTTTACTGCCCTTTTAAAAGAAGGCATTAAAGCCACAAGAGAAGTTATGCCTGAAACTAAGATAATCATTCACCTTGAAAGAAGTTATGATATTAAGGTTTATGATGAAGTATTCTCAAACCTTAAGAAATATGATGTTGATTATGACTTCATTGGAATGAGTTATTATCCTTATTGGCATCGTTCATTTGATGAATTATTCGCTAATGTTGAATTCTGTCGTAATAAGTTTGGCAAAAACGTAATAATTGCTGAAGTTGGTTATGGCTTTACTATGGAAGACTATATTAGAAACAATAATGGTCAACCACAACTTAAGATTGATGTGAATAGTGGCGAGTATTATGTTCCATATCCATTAACTAAAGAAGGACAAAAAGAATTTATTAAAGAATTCATCAAGAGATCTATTGAACACAATATTGAGATGGCAGTATATTGGGAACCTATTTGGATTCCTGGTAAGAATATCTGCTGGGCATCAGTAGAAGGCCAAGAATATATTAATGAAGTAGGAAAAGAAACTAGAAACGAGTGGGCTAACCAATGTCTATTCG
>JAILNJ010000056.1 GCA_024691665.1 Gammaproteobacteria bacterium
GATCTTAACTTGTTATAGTTAGTCTTAAATTCACTTTCAAGTTTCCTATTAAGCGATACATATTTATCATATGTATCCTTGTTAATATGAATATAAGCTTTAGTAATAATGTCCGCTAATTCTTTCTTATTAGTGGCTTTTTCAATCTTAGCCATAATAGCTTTCTTATTCTTAGCTTCGGCTAAATCTTCATATAATTCTTTGAATACGACTTCTTTATTTCTAAATAAGTCGTTTAGTTCAAGTTCGTTTGCGAGGATAGTTTCTAAGTGCTTGATATCTCTCTTAGAGATTTCTTCAAACTCTTGTCTATTCTTTTCTAGATTCTCTTTATAGTCGTCTACTAATTCCTTTTCTTTTTCTTTGAAAGAATCATTAAGGATATTTTCAATGTTGTTATAGTTTAGAAGTAAATCGATATATCCTTCAGTAGTAGTAGAAGTCTTTGATTCAAACTCAGCTTTTAATACATCAACCTTTTCATTATGAGATTTGATAGACATAGAATAGTTGTCTGAAAGAAGAACTAATGCATCTTTAATAGTATTTAGACTTTCCTTTAATTGAACCTGGTATTTGTTATAGATATCTGATTCACTTAATAAAGTTTCATGAAGAATGCTAATTAATCTTGAACTATTCTCATTATTTTTCTTGTAAGAGATTTCAAAATTGGTTAAGACATTCTTAATCATTCTGTCTCTAGTATTATCGAAATCATCTAATGATTTAAATATTGAGTCAATATTAGAGAGGTTATAGCTAAACATTTCATTCTTACTACTGATTAGAGTTGAATACAGTTTAGTTCTTAGTGAGTGTTCATCTTTATACATATTTAAAGGAAGGTTTTCAACCTTTTCAATAGTGTTATAGATGTTTCTTTTAAGTGTTATGATTGATTCTTTAATCTCTTTAAGATTACTTTCACTATCTTCTAATACTTGATCTTTAATCTTTTTAATATTAGTAGATAATTCATTAACGTTATCAACGGCTTTCTTAGAGTAATCATCGAGTGAGTTCATTAAAGAATCATATTTGTTCTTTTCACCCATTATTTAACCTTGCTTTTCTCCAATAATGAATTTAATATTTTCTCATATTCTTCCTTAGAAGAAGATGTGATTTCATCAGTTAATTTCTTTGATTCATCAATTAATGTCTTAGTTATTTTAGATACACTTGATTCAAAGTCTTCAAATGGTTTTTTAATAGCGTCATAAGAAGTAGAAGTAATGTCTTGAAGTTTTTTATAAGTTTCTTCAAAAGTCATTAGGTCATCACCTTTCTTGTTTTCTAGAGTTTCAATGGCCTTTTCTCTCTTTTCGTTATATGAAGTCTTAGTCTCAATAGAACTAATCATTAATTCTTTAATGTATTCATCTTTATAGTTTTCTTTATCTGAGATTTCTTTTTCAAGCACAGATTTATTAGTCTTAATATTATTTAAATATTCTTCATAATCTTTTTTAGCTTGAATAGTCTTATCACTTTCAAACTCTTTAAGTTCAGCTTCCATCTTAGATGTCTTAGCTTCAAATGACTTATTGTAGTTCTCAATTTCTTTTTGGAGTGAATCTACTTTTTCATTTGATTCTTTGATATTTACGGAAGAAGATTCAGCTTCATTCTTAATCTTTTCATCTCTTTCCTTGATGAGATTTAATTGATGTTCTTCAATTAAATCATCGATATCTCTGTTCTTAGTTTCAGAGTGTTCAATAAGTTCTTTTTTAAGTCTTGAGAGTTCGTTTAACTTTCTATTATATTCACTATCAATTTTTCTTACTGTATCAATATAGATAGTCTTGAAAGATGAAAGAAGTTGTTCATTTTCAGCTAATGCTTCAGCTTTAGTCTTTTCAATTTCTTCTAAGCTATCTAGATATGGAGAAAGTTTACCATTCTCATTGATTCTTTCGATGGCTACGATTTCTTTATTCATATCTTTATATTCTTTGAAGAAGAACTCTTGAGCGTTTTTATCTTCAGGTAGATTATCAACTAATACGTTATGAACGTCTTTCTTAACGTCTTGGGCTAATTTTAGCGCTTTCTTGATATCTTTTTCAGTTATAGATTTACCTTTAATTACAAACTTATTAAATTGGTTGAAAGCATAATCTACGTCATATGTAGACTTAATAGATTGTTCAACTTTTGATATGAGTGTATTAATAAGATTATCTAATTCTTTAATGTTCTCAGAACCAGCTAGAGCTTTAACTTTAGATTCAAATTCTTTATAAGCTCTATTGTATGTTTTAATGACCTCTCTCATTAAATCTTCTCTGGTTTGATTGAGTTTCTTATCATTCTTTTTGGCGTCTTTAAATACTTGGTTAACTCTCTTAATTCTATCATTTGTATCTTCTTTAATATTTAAAAGATTTGGATAGACAGATTGTCTTAATCCATAGATTGTTTCGTTGATTGTAATCTTACTTGTTTCAAATCTATTTCTTTCAAGTTCTAGTACGTCGTTTTGATATCTGATTCTAGATCTAGTATTTTCATCTAGTCTCTTAATTGAATCATCATATGCTTTAAGCATTGATTCAAATTGTTCCTTACGTGAGATACATTCAAGAAGTGCAATTTCAATAACTTTTTGAATTTTAATTTGAGTATTGATTTCCTCTCTTAAGCTCTTGCCTTCTTCATCAATCTTAATAATTTCTTTAACATTATCAAGTCTTGAGTAAGCTCTCATGTAGTCGACTCTAAGTAAGTCTAGATTCTTTCTAATTTCAGCTGTCTCTAAATCTTTATCTAGAGTCTTTTTCTTAAGATCTATATCAATTAATAAATCCTTATTTAATAGGTCTATTTCGTTATAGAAATTCTTAATATTTAAATTAACATTCAATGAAGCTTTCATTTCATTAATATCAACGTCATATTGAATCTCTTTAATCTTAGTATTCTCATCTACAGTTAAATATTCTCTCTTAAGATCTAAGAGTTTCATATTTAAGATTTCTGAATTAGTTAGAAGTTCAAATGATAATTCATCTAATTGCTTACTATAATCAAGTGATTGGATGATATATTCTTTATATTGTTCTAAAGAATCAAGTCTAGTCTTAAATGATAAGTTCCTATATCTCTTTTCAAAGTATGAAAGAAGATTCTTAGATTCACTATATTTAAAGTTAATAACTTTAAGTGAACTCTTAGCGTCTTTAAGAATTGACTCAGTTTCATTTAAGATATAGTTGATTTCCTTATCGTTTTCAGTAACTAAAGTATTGTATTTAGAAGTTATATTCTCATTTAAACTAATGAGAGTATTATTATAGTTTTCAATAGTCTTTAATTCTTTAGATAATAAGTCTGATTCAATAGTAGAGATGAATGCGAGTTTAACTTTATCGTTATCAATCTTGCTAATTAAGATATCTTTATCTTCTTCAACAGCTTTAGAGTTTTCATCATTCTTGAGTTCATTGAACTTATCGTTGATTAATTTCTTTGAATCTTCAAGCTTATTGAATTTGTTTTGGATATCTGCCTTATATTCAATGATCTCAGCTTTCTTAGCTTCAGCATCAACTTTAGCATCAGTTAAGATATTATTGAATGTGCTTACTAAAGCATTGAACTCATCTTGGAAAGAAGAAGTATCCTTCCAGAATTCTTTCTTTTCTTCAATGAATGATAAATAAGAATCGATTACTGTATTATTAGAATCAATTTCAAGAATGAAAGAGTCACTAGTTAAAGTGAGTGAATAGTTATTCATTTCTTTATAGAATCTAATCATTTCATCTATTTCTTTGATATGTTCATCAAAGTTATATTTGATATGGTCATCATTCTTAAGTAAGATTTCTCTAGCCTTAAATACCGTGTCTAACTTTTCTTTATATTCTTTATCTATTTCTTCATTGATCTCTTTAATCTTGAGATTAGAAGCTTTAGTTCTATTCTTAAAGTCATTAATATGCTCTAATTTGATTTGTTCAAGCAAGGCATTTTCCATCTCAATCTTTTGAGTTATATCACTGATCTTTGTATGAGTTTGGTTCTTAAGATTAATAATATCTGTCTCATAATCATTGTGAAGTCTTTCAATCTCTTGAAGATAGTTCTTGAGTATTTCTTTCTTGATGTCGTTATACTTTTCTTCTTTATCCTGATAATCATCATATTGAGTGGTTATCTTTTTGTCTTTATTTTGTTTAAGAGAAAAAAGCTCTTCTTCAAGACCTTTTATTAATTTATTAAAATATTCCTCAACTAATTTAGGATTGAAATCCAAGGCTTCTAAAAATTCATTATGAGCCGATAGTTTATTGTTCTTATCCATTCTTATATTCTATTATATCATATAATAGAAATTTATAATTTAATCATTGAATTTAAGCTAAAAATTATCTGATTTAATGTACAAATAATGTGTAATTTAT
>JAILNJ010000065.1 GCA_024691665.1 Gammaproteobacteria bacterium
TCTCAAGACATCATCATTGGTGCATCTAATGGTAAATCAATCAGATTTAATGAAACAGATGCTCGTGATATGGGAAGAAATGCTACAGGTGTAAGAGGTATTGAACTCACAGCTGGTGAAGAAGTAGTTGGTGCTGCTGTATGTGAATCAGATGATGAACAAATCTTAGCTATCACTGAATATGGTTATGGTAAGAGAACAAAAGTATCTGAATACCGTGTACAAACTCGTGGCGGTAAAGGTGTTAAGACTATTGAAATTAATGAAAAGAGAGGAAAACTTGTCCGTCTTGTAGCTGTTAAGGGTGATGAAGACTTATTCGTTATCACAGATAGAGGTATGACAATTAGAACTCCGATAGAATCAATCGCAACACTCGGTCGTGCTACACTTGGTGTACGTATCATGAATTTACAAGAAGATCAAAAAGTTATGACTATTACACTCCTTCCTCATGAAGATGAAGAAGAAGTTAATGAAGATGTTGAAAACGCTGAAGCAGTAAATGCTGAGGCACAAGAAGCACCACAAGATGAAATCGTTAAAGAAGATAACGATAAGAGTGATGACTTATTCTAAGAGGTGAAAAAATGCTCGATATTAAATTTTTAAGAGAAAACCAAGAATTAGTTAAACAAAATATTAAAAATAAGTTCCAAGACAAAAAACTACCTCTCGTTGATGAGGTAGTAGCCTTAGACTTAAAGATTAGAAACTTAAAACAAGAAGTAGAAAATCTTCGTCAACAAAGAAACGATCTCTCAAAACAAATCGGATTATTTATGAGAGATAAAAGAATCGATGAAGCTAATAAAGTAAAAGAAACTGTTTCTAAAAATAATGAAAGAATTTCAGAAATTGAAGCTGAACTTGATCCACTACAAGCTGAACTTTATAAGAAGATGTTAATCATTCCAAACATTATTGATAAGTCAGTACCAATTGGTAAAGATGATTCAGAAAATGTTGAAATTGAGAGATTTGGTGAACCAGTTGTTCCAGCTTATGAAATCCCATATCATGCAGACATTATTTCTAAATTTAATGGTCTTGATAAGGATGCAGCCGGAAGAACTTCTGGTAATGGTTTCTATTATCTTTGTGGCGATATCGCAAGACTCCATAGTGCAATGCTCTCATATGCTCGTGACTTTATGATTGAAAAAGGATTCACTTATTGTATTCCTCCATTCATGATTCACTCAGATGTAGTTAATGGTGTTATGAGCTTTGAAGAACTTGAAAATATGATGTATAAGATTGAAGGTGAAGACTTATACTTAATCGGTACATCAGAACATTCAATGATTGGTAGATTTAAAGGCCAAATCGTAAATGAAAAAGATCTTCCTATTACTTTAACTTCTTATTCACCATGCTTCAGAAAAGAAGTAGGTGCACATGGAATTGAAGAAAGAGGAATTTATAGAGTACACCAATTTGAAAAACAAGAAATGATCGTACTCTGTAAACCTGAAGACTCAATGAAGTGGTACAACAAGATGTGGAGCTTCACAGTTGAATTCTTTAGAAGCCTTGATGTTCCAGTAAGAACTCTTGAATGTTGTTCAGGTGACCTCGCAGACCTCAAAGTTAAATCTTGTGACGTTGAAGCTTGGTCTCCAAGACAAAAGAAGTACTTTGAAGTTGGATCTTGCTCTACACTTGGTGATGCTCAAGCTCGTCGTCTTCAAATTAGAACTAAAGGAGAAAATGGAACATATCTTCTCCACACTCTAAATAATACAGTACTTGCATCTCCTAGAGGCTTAATCGCCGTTATTGAAAACAACTATAATGAAGATGGTTCAATCAATATCCCTAAAGCATTAAGACCTTACATGGGCGGTAAAGAAATTATTAAGTAATAAAAAAGCGACCGCAAGGCCGCTTTTTGTATGCAAAGAAATAGAAATGTTTTATAATATGAGTGCAAGGAGAACATTATGGAAAACAACGAAGAATTAAAACAAGAAACAAAAGAACAAAAACAAGAAATCGATAAAGCGCATAAACAGGATTTGTTGATAGTTTGTATTTCGTTAACTATTTGTTTTTTTAATTTGCTAGCTGGAATTATTTCAGAAAAAATAGAATTTCCACTCTGGTTACCGTTTTTGTTAGAAGTGATTGGTCCTATAATCTTTTCCATTTTATCGATTGTGATATGTATTATTTCAATTAGAAGAAAAGTGTATTTTGCTATAGCTCCATTTGTATTGTCTGTATTGTTTGCTTCATATTGGATCTTTATTTATACTCAAAGAAAATAAAATAACTAAAAGATTGTAAAAAGATAAACGGCGACTAACCGTTTATCTTTTTTAATATCTCATCAAGATTCACTTCTTTACTATTGTCTTTAAATAAAATATCGAAGTTATCATTTTTATATCTTGGGATTAAATGGATATGGAAATGATCTACTGATTGAAGAGGTTT
>JAILNJ010000076.1 GCA_024691665.1 Gammaproteobacteria bacterium
TATTATGCTATAATTTTTAAGAAGGTAATTATTATGAAACTAAGAAAATTATTTATATTAGTATTAAGTATATTTGTTTCATTAACTTTAGTTTCTTGTACTAAGAAAACTAAAGCAGAAACTACAACTACTAATCCTAAAATTGAATTTGTATATTATACTCCAGAAACAAGTGATTATTATCTCAAAAAGATGAAGAAATATTATGAGTCTTCTGAGAACTTTAGTTTAGAGTTCACTAAGGATTTATCTGGAGAAACATTAATACTATATTTAAAGAGTTTTTTAAGTGTTGTACATTGTACTAAAGCCGTAGGCTATGGTAACTTAAGACAACACTTATTAACAACTGATGCATCACTCACTAATTCAACTAAACTTACCCTCTTCTATTCAAGAGATGAGATTGATGCGAAGTGGGATAGTGGTAAAACCTGGAATAGAGAACATGTTTATTGTAGAAACCTCGCAGGTTTTGAAAAAGATTATAATAATTCTAAGCAATTTATCGTATACGATCTTCACCATGTAAGACCTGCAGACTCATCAGTAAATAGTTCTAGATCTGATAGTCCTTATGGTGAAGTAGCTAATAAAGATACAGCACGTAAGATATATACTAAGAATGGTACATTAGCTGGTTATCTTCAAAACGATATATTTGAACCTATCGATTCAGTTAAAGGCGATGTTGCTAGAATTGTTATGTATGTATCAGTAGTTTATTATATGATGTATGATAAGACAGTAGAATTAGGTGATGTAATATCTTCTGAATCATTAGCGTTAAAATGGAACGCTATGGATCCAGTTGATGATTCAGAATTATATAGAAATAATGCCGCATTTGGTATTCAAGGTAATAGAAATATCTTTATTGATTTCCCAGAAATCGCTAATCAAATCTGGGGATAGGAGTGTAAGTTAATAATGAAAAGAAAAATTCTTACTATAATACTTAGTCTTCTTCTTGTGTTTGTAGCAGTTGGTTGTGAGAATAAAACACAAAGAAGAAAGACAGTACGTTTTGGTGAAACAGAAACAAATACTACATCATCCAAAACAAGTTCATCATCAAGCACAACAAGTAGTAATAGAACAAGCAGCAACACAACTAGAAGTAATAGTACAACTAGCTCTTCTAGTAGTTCTACTTCTTATACTATAACCTACGTTAGCGGTGGATATTATTTAGATAATTTTCCTTATAAGACATTTGCGACCGATACTATTTCAGTAAGTAAGATTAGAAGTTATTATAAAGATTTCAATTTTACTACTCAAACCATTTCTACTTTAAATAAGTTTCTTAAAGATACTGCAACAGGACTTAATAGTCAATCATATGACAAATTAAGACAAACATTACTTCAAGCAGACCAAGTTCCAGGTAATACTTCTAAAATTAGATTATTTTATTCTCACGACATAGTAAACGCAAAGTGGGATAATGGAAACACTTGGAATAGAGAACACGTATACGCAAAATCAGTTGGTGATTTTGCTAATGGAGATATTCCAAGTCAAGATTTACACCACATTAGGCCTACATATACCGGAGTTAATCGAACTAGAGGAAATGATCCATTTGGGCTTGTATCAAATAGAAATTCGTATAAAGTAATTGCGGATATTGGTACTACTGTTTCTGGATATTCAAATGGCGGGGTATTCGAACCAATTGACGAAGTAAAAGGTGATGTAGCAAGAATCATCTTCTACACTTGTGCAATGTATTATCAACAATATTCTATTAATCTTCTTAAGATGATTGCATCTAAAGATGTACAATTATTCTTAAAATGGAACAGAGAAGATCCAGTAGATGAATATGAAATTAATAGAAACAATGTAGCTCAAGGAATTCAAGGTAATAGAAATAGATTTATTGACTTCCCAGAGTATGCAGAATTTATATGGGGATAAAATAAGAGGCGAAGATTTCGCCCCTTATTTTTCGTTTAGCGTCTTAATAGCTTTTAATTATATTTCTTCATTTAATCTAGTTTTATAACTTGTGTGAACTTTTCTTTTAGTCATAAACTATTCCTTTTTCTTTAAATAATTAACAATTATCAATAATGGACTCTCTCCATTTTTTTATATTATTCAGTGCCCCAATGATACTTTGTAAATAATGAACTATATGAACATGGTCGATTTCATCCAAAAAAACAAGCACATCTTTGGCAGTTTGAATTTGATCTGACGAACTATATTGTTGCAAATCAAATGAATCAGGCATTTGATGACTTATATCCTGAGTATGGCTTTCCGCATTAAAGACTAATTTATTCATTCTACTATCAAAATAAGTTTTTAATTTGTCATTACCAATTTTTTCCAAAATTTCTGGTG
>JAILNJ010000088.1 GCA_024691665.1 Gammaproteobacteria bacterium
TTGTCATCAATAAATTCATAAGGAATCTTTTTAACTTTAATATCATTAATGATGTCATCTTTAAAAGACCTTTTCATAAAGACCTTTTTAACTTTATTTGTGTTTCTAATAGTTTCCTTTGAAACATTCTTTCCTCTAATAATCATATGTACCTCTATTTTACAATAATATTGTCAAATTTTAGCGCTAATTTTAGGCAAAATTTTCTTTTGCGAAAGAGATAGATAAATCAATGATTTCTCTTAGTCTTTCTTCGTTTTTTTCTAGGAAAATTGCGCCTATTAATGATTCAAAACCAGTGGCTTCTCTATACTCTTTTAGTGAGAAATTCTTAGGTTTATGGGTGCCACCACTATTTCTACCTCTCTTATAATATTCAATTTCTTCTTCACTTAACTTATCCATTAAGTGTGCCATTATAAGAGCTTGAGCGTGTGCAGATGTGAACTTGATTGCTTCATTATGAAGTTCTTTTACCTTAGTAATTCCTAAAGATAATAAGTATTTTCTTATCTCAAGTTCATATACAGCATCGCCTATATAAGCTAAGCTTAATCCTGATTCTAGAATCATAGATTAAAACCCTTTTCCTTTAATTCTTCTCTGATTTTATCAGCTTTCTCGAAGTCTTTAACCTTCTTTGCGTCTAACCAAGAAGTATATAGTTTTCTAGTGTCTTCATCCATTCTTTCTTTCTTAATATTAAGACCGTAAACCTTAAGCATTTCGTCAAATACATTAAAGAGAGATACTACAAGTTCATTGTTTACTTCTCCTCTTAATGATTGATTTATGAGCTTAACGATATCATATATTACAGAAAGTCCGTTTGGAGTATTCATATCTTCATCGTTTGCGTCATCAAATCTCTTCATGAGTTCAACTGATTTTTCAGTTTGAACGCTTGAATCAAATAGATTATTTACGTCTAAATATAAGAATAATTTGTTATACGCAGATTTAATTCTTTCATATTGATCAACAAATTGAGCTTGGAGTTCATCTGTGTATGGAATGATATTTCTATAAGGGAATGAAAGGACTAATAATCTATATGCGAGAGGATCACATGTTAAATCTTTACACCATACAACATTACCTAAAGATTTAGACATCTTTTCTTTACCAAAGTTAACTCTAGCGTTATGAACCCAATGATTTGCGATTCTATGATGATATGCACATTCAGATTGAGCTATTTCATTTTCATGATGAGGGAAGATTAAATCAGCTCCTCCACCATGAATATCTATCATACCTTTAAAGATATTATTAATCATTACGCAGCATTCTGTGTGCCATCCTGGACGTCCTTTACCCCAAGGTGAATCATAAGTGATTCCTTCATCAAACTTCTTCCAGAGTGCGAAATCATAGCCTGATTCTTTTTCATCTCTTACTTCTACTCTTGCGCCTTGAATAAGTTCATCAAGTTTTCTATTAGAAAGTGCACCATATGTAGGAAGAGCTGAAACTCTAAAGTATACATCACCAGTTTCAGTTTTATATGCTGAACCATTCTTAACTAATTCATCAACGAATTCAATGATTTCTGGGATAGTTTCAGTTACTCTAGGCTTAATATATGAATCATCAGCGTTAAATCTCTTAACGTCTTCTAAATAGGCATTAATATATTTATTTGCGACTTCCATTTCAGTTAAGCCTTCTTTCTTGGCTTGAGCTAAAATCTTTTCATTGAGGTCAGTAAAGTTTGAAGCCATAATGACTTTATAATTCTTATGTTCTAAGTATTTTTTTAAAGTATCAAAAAAGATTATAGGTCTAGCATTTCCTATGTGAATATAGTTATATACGGTTGGTCCACAATAGTAGATTGTGACAACGCCTTCTTTGATTGGTTTTAATTCTTCAATTTTATTTGTATAAGTATTATATAGTCTCATATTATAGCCCTCTAAAAAATTTTATCATATTTTTTATTATTATTAATAAAAAAGACTCGCAAGCGAGTCATTTTAGTGCATTCTTGATTAATCTTTTACAATGTTATTAGCATTTGGCCCTTTAGGTCCATCAGATACCTCAAAACTAACAGCTTGACCTTGTTCTAAAGAACGATATCCTTCTGCTTTGATTTGAGAGAAATGTGCAAAGTAATCTACACCGTCTTCACCAGTAATAAAGCCGTAACCTTTACCAGCGTTAAACCATTTAACTGTTCCTTTCATGT
>JAILNJ010000105.1 GCA_024691665.1 Gammaproteobacteria bacterium
CCTTCCTCTACCACTTCTACTACCGCTGGCTCGTCAACGCCAAAATCAATCTTTTCTTTAAAATCAAGAGGGTCTTGATTATAAAGGTGAATAGTTAGGATATCTGATTTAGTATGTTCCCATCCATCATTAGTTAGACAGAATCTAGTATTATCCATTGTCTTAGTTAAATCATATAGACTTGAGACAAACTTTCTTTCAATATTTCTAAATCTTAAAAGATATACTCCCCATGACTCATTGATAGGTGTCCACACTATTATTGATGGGTGATTATATAGTTCATCCACTAGAAGTGTATATTCTCTATAGATATTCTCTCTTGATTTCTTAGATGACTTATAAGCCGAAGGCATCTCAGCCCAAAGAATAAATCCATAGATATCTGCGAGATAGTAATATCTATCATCTTCTCTTTTTTGATGTTTTCTTGCGCCATTAAAGCCAAGCGATATAGAGTTTATAATATCATTCTCTAAATCTTTAGGACTTAAAGGTGTAAGGTCGCCTTTATCAAAGTATCCTTGATCAAGGACTAATTTTTGGTATAACTCTTTATCATTTAAATATATTTTCTTATCTTTAATTGATAAATCTCTAAATGCACAATAAGTTAATACCTTATCGTTTTTATAAGTTAGTTCAATATCGTATAGCGCAGGATCTAATACATTCCATTCTTCAATTGAGTCTAAAGTAACTGTGAAATCTAGGGTATCAAATGTGTTTGATTGAATAAGTTCATCTTTAAAGTAGATGTTTACTCCAATAGGAGCTTTATCTCCTTTTAGAGCTACTGAGAAATCAATTGATTTATTAGCTCTTGAAGGAGTTATCTTTACTGAATCAATATAGTCTCTTTCAAGTTTTTCAATCCAAACATCTTTATAGATTCCAGTGGTTTCTTCATACCAGCACATAAAATTCTTTTTAAGGAATCTTTGTTTACCACGCGGGATATTTGTGGACATTGAGTCTTCACATTTTATAACGAGCTTATTTTCACCTAATACTACATAGTTTGAAATATCAAAAGTGAGTCTATGATAAGCTCCAGTATCTTCACCAATATATTGGTTATTAACCCATACTTTAGTCTTATAGTCGCTTCCTTCTAGATGAAGGAGATATGTCTTAGTAATATCTTCAATATTAATGGTTCTCTTATACCAAACGTTATCACAACGTTTTCTTTCTGTGATTCCCGATGCATCACACATATAAGAGAATGGAACATTAATTTTTAAGTCTGTTTCAAAACCTTTAAAGTATTCTTTCTTTTCTCCGACATTTTTATAGTCAAAACAAAAATCCCAAAGGCCATTTAGGATTTCATAAGTAGGTCTATAGAAAATTGGATTAGGATGTTTTAGATCAAACGTACGTGTTTTAAACATTATACTTATAGTATAACAATTATTTAAATATATACAATAAGTGATAATTACTTATTTAGACCATAAGTTGATAATTTGTATTAAAAAGAGACACCTTCTTGTGTCTCTTATTATAAGCTCTTCGCAATTATGATTGCGACATCTAATGAATTTAGTTGGCTATTCTTATGATTTTCTCCTACTAGGTTACCTGTATCATATTCATTTCCAAGTAGGTCTCCTGCGAAAAAGAAAGTGTAGTATTCAATACCCGAAGTATCTGCGACAGCCTCTAACCCAGCAGACTCCATTTCCACAGAAATACAACCATCTTCTTTTCTCTTATTGAATTTATTGATTGTTTCTCTATAGATTCCATCAGTAGTCCAGTTTCTGCCACTTACAAAATCAATATCATTCTTTTTGAATATATCAATTACTTTTGATGCATTCTTGATAGTGATATAGTCGCTTGCGGGCACATAGTGGTAAGATAAGCCTTCATCTCTATACGATTCAGTAGGAACGATATATTTATTCTTATAATTAGGATCTAAAATTCCACAAGAACCAAAATATATGAATTTAGATGCGCCTGTGAAGTATGCGACTTCTTCAAGGAGTGCACCAGCTGGGGCAGAACCTATTTGAGACATAAAGAATAATGCATTAGCTTCTTCAATATAATAAATAGGAATGTGACCATTACAAGTAGCAACATAACAAATTTCTTTAGCGTTATACTTAGTTAATACTTCATCTCTTACATGATGAGAGAAAGTTACTATACATTTATCTGTGATTTTATCTATTTTCTTATAAAACTTATCCGGAGTAATAATTGGTTTACTCTTATCAAAAGAATCAATAATACTCATATTTATACCTCCTTATTTTTTGGGACATATACTCCCTGACTAAATACCTTTTTAAATCCAAGCGATTCATATAGGTGGTTTGAAATAGGGTTCTTCTGGTCAACGTTTAAGGTTGCGACAAAGCCCTTATCTAGTATTTCATTCTTAACACTATTTACCACTTTTCTTGCGTAACCTTTACCTCTATATTCATCTCTCGTGTAGACAAATGCGATTTTATACGATGCGTCTGGGTATTGACTGAGTTTCGCAAACCTTA
>JAILNJ010000115.1 GCA_024691665.1 Gammaproteobacteria bacterium
AGAGATTCTTTATCTTCTTTATTTAAGTATTTAACTTTATCAATAATTATTGTCTTATAGTTGTCTTTAAGAAGTGGATATAATTCTACTTCACATGGATAATATGAAAAATCAACTCCTACATATGCGTCTACTTTATTGAGTCTAAAATAATCATAATCTTCTTTTAATAGTTCAATATTAGATGGGCTTAATCTAGTCGCATCTATTACTATTAAAATATTTTTAGATAAAGGAAGAGAATCTCTTTCTATTTTATCTTTAGGATTTTTAGATGAGGCAAAATATAAGACTTCCTTATAGCCTTCATAGTTTAGAGGATAAAGAATATAGTCATAATACTTAGAATACGCCCTAAGGCCTAAAATTGGCTTAATATTTTGTTTCTTAAGCGCATAATAGAACTCGAGGAAAAAAGCGGTATTATCATCAACTATACCCAGTGAATCATATCCAAATTTACTTAAGTCTTTTAAACTATCTTTTTTAATTAAAGATCCATTAAAAGAAAATCCAGTTTCAATATTAATACTCATACTTATATTATTATACTATAAATAAATATAGAGTATATAAAGAGATATAAAATTTGCGTAAAGAAATTTATGCAGTTTATAAGAATAATAAAAGGCTCAAAAATAAGAGCCTTTATAAATAAACACTATCTCTTTAGTGCGTTATCAAGCGCACATCTTATAAATTCTAAGAATATTGGATGTGGTCTATTTGGACGAGATTTAAACTCTGGATGGAATTGCACACCTAAATTAAACTTAAGATTTGGAATCTCTATTGTTTCAACAATATAACCATCCGGAGAAGTACCGCCAATAACCATTCCGTTTTTAGTCATAATATCTCTATAATCATTATTAAATTCATAACGATGACGATGACGTTCTTTTACTTGTTTTTCTTGATAGCATCTATGAAGAAGTGTGTTTTCTTTTACGATACAAGGATAAGCACCAAGTCTTAAAGTTCCACCTTTATTAATAGTTGAGTTTTGGCCAGGAAGGAAATCAATAATTTTATTTTGACTTTCTGGGTTTAATTCAAGAGATGATGCATCTTTAAGACCACATACATTTCTTGCGAATTCTATTGCTTGAACCTGCATTCCAAGACATATTCCAAAATATGGAACATCATTTTCTCTTGCATATTTTGCAGTAATAATCATTCCCTCAACTCCACGATTACCAAATCCTCCTGGAACAATTATTCCATCTAAACCTTTTAACACTTCGCAGACATTATCTTCAGTAATAGTTTCTGAGCTTATCCAATGAATTTTGATATGAGTGTTTAAATGATATCCTGCATGTCTCATAGCTTCAGCAACAGATAAATATGCATCATGAAGTTCTACGTATTTTCCAACTAGACCAATGTGAGTTGTGTATGGTCTAGATTTGATTCTGTCAACAAGTTCTATCCACTCTTTTAAATCAGGTTCTTTTGTTTCAAGACCGAGTTCACGACATACAACATGAGAAAAATTACTCTTTTCAAGCATAAGTGGTGCTTCATATAAATTTGGTAGTGTTAAGTTTTCTATTACACAATCTTTTTTAACATTGCAGAAAAGGGATATCTTATCAAAGATTTGTTTCTCAAGCGGTTCATCGCATCTTAAAATGATGATGTTTGGATTAACACCTAAACTTTGAAGTTCTTTTACCGAATGCTGTGTTGGTTTGGTTTTATGTTCCTCTGAACCATGTAAGAATGGTACTAATGTTACATGAATAAATAAACTATTTTCACGTCCAATTTCTATAGCAACTTGTCTAATAGCTTCAATGAATGGTTGTGACTCAATATCACCAATGGTTCCACCTATTTCAGTGATTACCACGTCTGCACCACTCTTTTTTCCGACATTATAGATAAAACTTTTAATCTCATCTGTGATATGCGGAATCACTTGAACAGTTGAACCAAGATAATCGCCATTTCTTTCTTTATTTAAAACATTCCAATATACCTTGCCAGTTGTGAGGTTAGAATATTTATTTAAATCTTCATCAATAAATCTTTCATAGTGGCCAAGATCTAAATCTGTCTCAGCTCCATCTTCTGTGACATATACTTCTCCGTGTTGATAAGGACTCATTGTACCTGGATCAACATTAATATATGGATCTAGTTTTTGAGAGGCAATCTTAAGTCCTCTTGATTTTAGAAGTCTTCCAAGAGAAGCTGCAGTGATACCTTTTCCAAGACCAGATACTACTCCGCCTGTCACAAATATATATTTAGTCATAATCATTTACTCCTTAATTCCCGTTTTTGGTATAAGTATTTATCTTTCAATTTTAACATCCATTCCAATTAAATCTTCATTATCTTTTAAAACTGGGAAGATATAGTTATTTAAAAACTCAGTTACCTGTTCTTTAGATCTTCCTATGTATTGACCAATTGATGTATATTCATTCATCTTTTCTTTTGAAATATTTAATACTTTTGATGAAAGTAATCTATCAATTAAATCATTATCTAGTCCTTCTTGTTTAATTCTAAGAGACGATTCAAGTGATAATTTTCTAATCTCTTCATGAAGAATTTGTCTATTTCCTCCATCTTTAACAAGATCCATAAGAATGTTTTCAGTAATAAAGAAAGGAAGTTCATTTTCTATATTTTTCTTTATTACTTTTTCATTTACGATCAAACCTTTTGATACATAGATAGTAAGATCTAACGCAGAATCACAAGCAAGGAATCCTTCTGAGATTGTGATTCTTTTGTTTGCAGAATCATCAAGAGTTCTTTCCAGCCACTGGCTTGATGCGGTTAACATTGTATTTAATGAATTAGATATTACATATCTTGATAAAGATGCGATTCTTTCTGATAAAATAGGATTTCTTTTATATGGCATCGCAGATGATCCTACTTGAGTTGATTCAAATGGTTCTTCTACTTCTTTAAGATGAGATAAAAGTCTAATATCATTTGAAAATTTAGTCATTGACGATGCAATAGATGAAAGAATGCTATAAACTCTTTGATCTATTTTTCTAGAATATGTTTGGCCTGAAACAGGATATGTATCATCAAAAGACATCTTTTTTGCGATTAATAAATCTAACTTTTTAGCAGCATCTTTATCATTAAATAATTTAACAAAAGAGGCTTGAGTTCCGGTTGTACCTTTTGAACCAAGTAGTTTCAATGAAGATAAAACATAATTAAGGTCTAATAAATCAAAATAAAAATCCTGAAGCCATAGAGTCGCTCTTTTACCTAAAGTTGTTGGTTGGGCTGCTTGAAAGTGTGTATACGATAATGTTTCAACATTTTTATATTTATCTGCAAAATCTGAAAGTATTTTAATAACATTAATTAATTTCTTTTTAATAAGAAGTAGCGCTTCTTTCATAACAATAATATCTGTGTTATCAGTTACATATGCGCTTGTAGCACCAAGATGAATAATTGGTGCTGCTTTAGGACATGCTTTTGAATATGCATGAATATGGCCCATAACGTCATGATGAAATTTCTTTTCAAATTCTAGCGCTTCATCATAGTCAATATCATAGATGTGTGTTTTCATTTCATCTATCATATCTTGAGTTATTACTTCTTTTTCGTTTTGAGTTAATCCAAGCTCCTTTTCACTTTCAGCAAGAGCCACCCAAAGTTTGCGCCATGTAGTATATTTTTTATCATTACTAAAAATATACTTCATCTCTTTTGATGCATACTTTGTTTCAAGTGGACTTTCGTATTCTTTATAATCATTCATATTAATTACCTTTCTATATAAGCGTTTCTTTCTTGTCCAACTGATACATATTTAATAGGACAAGATATATTATTTTCAATATATTCAACGTATTTCTGAGCATTGATTGGTAGGTCTTCCCATTTTCTTATCTTTGAAATATCTTCTTTCCATCCATCTAAATATTCATAAACTGGATGACAATCTTCAAGTTCAAATGGGAATGGAAATTCATCTATCAATTCTCCATTTAATTCATATTTTGTGCATACTGGAATTTTATCCATATAAGATAAGATATCAAGTTTAGTAAGAGCAATAGTTGTGGCATTTTGGCATTTAATACCATAACGTGTGGCCACAAGATCAAGTGGGCCTACTCTTCTCGGTCTTCCAGTTTTTGCGCCATACTCTTTGCCTTCTTCTCTCAATTTATCTCCTTCTTCACCATTAAGTTCAGCAACGAACGGTCCTTCGCCAACACAAGTTGAATACGCTTTTACTACGCCAATAATTTCATCAAGTTTTATACTTGGAATTCCGGCGCCTAGCGGAATATAAGAAGCAAGAGTATTTGAAGATGTTGTATAAGGATAAATGCCATAATCTATATCTCTTAAAGAACCAAGTTGAGCTTCGAAGAGAATATTCTTTTTATCTTTGATTGCATCTTCTAATATCTTTCCAGTATCTTTGATAAATGGTCTTAATTTTGCTATATATAAATTAAACCATTCATATAAAGACTCAAAACTAATAGGTTCTGAATGATATACTTCAGTTAACGTTAAGTTTTTCCATTCAAGAATATCTTTTAAATGTTCTTTTAAATGTTTAGAATGAAGTAGTTCACCAACAAGGATAGTCTTCTTTTGATACTTATCAGAATAGAATGGGGCTATACCTTGTTTTGTTGAACCATATTTTTTATCTTTTAATCTGTTTTCTTCTAATATATCTAATTGTTTATGCCAAGGAAATAGAATTGATGCTCTATCGCTAATCATTAAATTGTTTTCATTAACAACTACACCTTTATTTCTTAATCCTTCAATTTCTTCAAATAAACTTTCGGGATCTAGTGCTACACCATTTCCAAGAATATTTACTACACCTTTATTAAATATTCCAGATGGAATTAGATGAAGGGCAAACTTACCATATTTATTAACCACGGTATGACCAGCATTGCCTCCACCTTGATATCTAACCACATAGTCAAAATTACTTGAGAATAAATCAACTATTCTTCCCTTTCCTTCATCTCCCCAATTTATTCCAACAATCGCACATGTTTTCATATTAATTACCTCGAACTAAAATAACTTTTCATATTCATACTTTGGATTAACTGATTGAGATTAAAGTAGTTTATTTTATTTTTATTCACTTTTTTCCTCTCTTGAATTTTATAATTAAATTATAACCTATTGATTATATTTAATATAATACATATAATATTATGTCTATCATATCTTTTTTGTATGATAAATGAGGTAATATATGGAATTAAGAACACTCAAATATTTTATAGTAATTGCGGAAGAATTAAACATTACAAAAGCCAGTAAAATTCTTATGATTCAACAGCCACCACTAAGTAATCAAATAAAGAATTTAGAAGACGAATTAAAGACTAAACTTTTTATAAGAGGAAAAAGACAATTAAAATTAACTGAGGAAGGCAAATATCTATATCAAAAAGCTAAAGATATTTTAAGACTTGTTGATGAAACAAAGAGTGAAATACACAATATGTCTTTAGGACTTAAGGGTGTAATTTCAATTGGACTCGTAGAAGGTATGGCCCCTGATATCGCTGCTAACTGGATAAGTTCATTCATGATTAAATATCCTCTTGTTAAATTTAGAGTTATAGACGGAAATAGTGATGATTTAATTGAAAAGATGAGGAGTGGTTTAATATCTCTTGCAGTAATCACTGCACCATACGATCAAATACTATTAAATTCTATTAAAGTAGGCGAAGAAAAAATGGTAGCATTTTTAAATAAAAGTCACCATCTTGCAGATAACAAAAAAGATTTCATCACCCTTGATGAATTAGCAAACGAACCATTAATTATACCTAGCAGAAAAACACATATAGATACTATTAAAAAATGGTTTAAAAAGAATAGAAAAGAACCTAATATTGTTTGTGAAATGGATAACTATTTAGATGCTATTGCCCTTGCAAATAGAAATGTTGGTGTTAGTATTTTTCCAAAAACTGAATATGTATTAAATAGTTCTATTATTTCAAAAGATATTGGTGAAATTAACGCAAATATTGAATATTTATTTGTTTGGAGAAAAGGACATCAATTATCAATAATTGAAGATAACTTTATTGATCATATTAAAGCAGTTGTAAATCATAAGTAATAAAAAAGGACTGATGGTTATCAATCCTTTTAATCTATATACATGTATGTTGAATAAAATAGGGCATTTTCTTCTTATCACACCAAGTATTAGTGTCCATTACAATTTAAATACAATTGTACATCTAAGAACACACATTTATGCTGGAATATCCCCATTAGGATTGTCAATTGAATAAGCAATGTTAGTTAAGTGGTCGCCTATTCTTTCTAATTCAGTCAAAACGTTTAAGTATGCAGAAGTAAGTTCTTGAGAACATGCATTTGTTTTTATTCTTGAAAAATGCTTATCAGAAAGTATCTTTTTCAAGTTATCAGTTTCATCCTCCAATTCATGGACTTTCTTTAATTTTGATATATCGTTGTTTTCAAAAACATTGCTGGTTTCATCAAACATTTCACATATAACTTCATTGAAACCACCTAATTCACTTTTTGCCGCTTCACTAAAGAAGAGTTCTTTAGAATCTAGATCATTCTTTTCTTCATAGAAGTTGAAGGCATGGTCACCTATTCTTTCAATGTCGTTAATAACATGAAAATACGCACCTACTTCACGTTCATGACTCAAACTAACTTTTGTGGATAACTTGATAAGAAAGTCAGTAATCTTTTGATTTAAATAATCGATTTGACTTTCTTTCATGGCGATTTGTTTATCAAAAGAGTTATCATTCAAAAGCATTTTTTTCATGCTATCAAGATAGTTTTCTTTAGAAAGAGTAAACATATTCATTATTTCTTTTTTCACTTGAGAAAGTGCAACACTCGGGACGCTTAGTAACTTATCATCAATAAAGTGAACAGCGTTTATCATGCTTTCTTCCTTCTTATTCTTGATTACTTTACAACCAATTTTAATTGCAGGTTTAAGTAAAGGTAATAAAAGAGGCATGAAAACTAGGTTATAGAAAACAATAAACAAAGCAATTGGGAGTTCGTCACTACCATTGATTGCAAAGACATGCATTGCGTTTGCTATTGGTTGATTTAAGAAAGTTAAAATCAAAACCATCAATAATGAAGTAAGTAATCTAAGAGAGAACATAATAATTGCTGCCCTTTTTCCTTCAACAGATCCATTAAGTGAGACAATTACCGTAGTAATAACTGTGCCAAGAGTTGCACCTAAAGCAAGGAATAATCCACTAGACAAATCCAAAGCTCCACTACCAACCATAGCAATAACAATGGAATTAACTGCACTACTTGACTGTATTAAGCCTGTGATGATTACACCAAATAAGAAAAATAATGGTCCAAAATTAATCGAAGAGAATAAAGTTTGACATGCACTTGTGATATCTGGGTTTTTAAAAGCATCTTTCATGACTGCTAAACCAAAGAATAATAAACCTAAACCACAGATGATCTCACCAATATTAACAATCTTTTCGTTGGCGAAAAACGTCATTACTATTCCGATAAAACAGAAAATCAAAAAATAAACAGAAATCGATAAAGATGAAAAAGAGGCAATGATACCAGTAATTGTTGTACCGATATAAGCACCAAGCATAATTGCTAAACCCTGATAAAGAGTTAAAGCTCCAGTATCAATAAAGCCCACTACCATTGCATTAGAGGCATCACTAGATTGAATTGCCATTGTGATAACTGCGCCAATACCCATATTTGCAAATGGCTTATTTTCTGTTCTTTTAAAAAAGTTTTTAACTTTAACAGAAATGCTTTTTTTCATTCCATTCGACATCATTCTCATACCTACCAATAATACGGTTACACCGACTAAAAGGTAGATTATCGATTTGATTAATTCGTTCATTATTGTTACCCCATCCTGAATAATTATTGTTGATTTTTATTTAAAAGTAAATAATATATATTTTTTAATTAATATAAAGCAAATAAAAAGGACTGATAATTATTCAGGATGGGGTAACAATAATGAACGAATTAATCAA
>JAILNJ010000139.1 GCA_024691665.1 Gammaproteobacteria bacterium
CATTGATCCACTCATATCTAATACAAATACTAATTCAGTTAAACCTTTTTTCATAAATTAATCCTCCGTGTTTTATTTATTTACGCGAGGATTATATAAGTTTTTAAAATAAAAAAGGTCGCATTGAATGCGACATTTTTATACATATAATAATTCTTGGTGATACTCATATAGAATACTATTTATAACATTTAAATCATATTCTTTATTTTTAATAAAATATTCAATAATTAAATCAGCTATAGATGAATGAGATAAAGTATATCCAGCTTTTTCAAGTAAATCCTTTGTCTCGTCTAAATTAAGTTTTAATCCAAGACAGATTGATATAGCTGTCTTCTTACTTGGTTTAAAATCTCTATTTGATCTAAGCTTAGAAAATAATCTTCTATCTAGGTGAGCGTTAGTATATACTTCTACTTCATCTAAACCTTTTGTATCAATATGATAGAATACAGCTTCTTGGAAAGTATCATTAACGTGATTAATTAAGTCATCTAAACTTCTTGGCTTAACTTTCCTTAACACCTCTCCTTCATACATCTTTGGTTTTGAAAGCCTAGGTTTAGGCGTTCCTTTTGGAAGAACACATTTTGAAACAACTTTTTTCTTAGTTTTAGCAACATTTAAAACAATCTCTTCAAAGATGTAATTATCTTTTATATAATTGTCTAAATCATTTTTAATACTTAAATATAGTTCTTTATTATCCATATTCTTTATTTATTAAATTAATGGCGCTCTCTGCCGGAATCGAACCAGCAACAAATCCTTAGGAGAGATCCGTTATATCCATTTAACTAAGAGAGCATTTTATAGATACAATTATAACATTAACTAATTATATCTTTGATTACTTCCTCTGCGAGTTTAAGCCCAGCTTGTCCTACTACATATGAAATAGAACCAACTGGAGAGGTTTGTCTTAAAGGCAAGTCTTTTGTGTATACTACTTTTAAATGTTTAATACCTTCATTCTTTAAAAGATATCTCATCTTTTTTGCGAGTGGATCATATTCTGTCTTATTAATATCTGAAACTATAAAGTCTGCGCTAAGTCTATTACCTGCGCCCATCATAGAAATAATAGGGATATTTAATTCATTAGCTTTCTTTATGAGTAGCACCTTAGCTTTAGTATCATCTATCGCATCAATAATGTAATCAAAATCAAAGTTAATTTCATTAATAGTTGATTCATCAATAAACTTATCAAATACTAAAACGCTCGCGTTAGGATTAATTGATAATACTCTTTCTTTTGCGACTAAAGCTTTATTTACTTTAAGCACATTTTGAGTTGAAAGAATTTGTCTATTTAAATTTGATTCATCAAATGTATCTCCATCACATAAAAATAAATTCTTAATACCCATTCTAGTGATAGCTTCAAGAATTATTATATGTATAAAAATGTCGCATTCAATGCGACCTTTTTTATTTTAAAAACTTATATAATCCTCATGTAAATAAATAAAACACGGAGGATTAAATTTATGAAAAAAGGTTTAACTGAATTAGTATTTGTATTAGATATGAGTGGATCAATGAGCGGTCTAACTCAAGACACTATTGGAGGATTTAATTCTTTAATAGAAAAACAAAAGAAAGAAGAGGGCGAAGCTATCGTTACTCTCGCAGTATTTAATAATGAGGTATATTCAATCTTTGATAGAATTCCAATCAAAGATGTAAAGAAACTCACAGAAAAAGATTACTGCCCACAAGGATGTACTGCTTTACTTGATGCGGTAGGATTTACTATCAACCATATTGATGCGAAACACTTAGAATTAAAAGATGAATTTTTACCTGAAAAAGTAATGATGGTTATTACTACAGATGGCATGGAAAACTCAAGTGAAGAATATACTTATACAAGTATAAGAAGAATGATTGATAAGAAAAAAGAACTTGGTTGGGAATTTATCTTCTTAGGCGCAAATATTGATGTTCAAACTGAAGCACGTAAGTTTGGCATTAATGAAGCAAATGCTGCTGAATATAACTGTGATAAAAAAGGCCTAAAAATCAGTTATGATGTATTAAGTAAAGCAGTATGCCAAGTTAGAGCGACTGGCTCAGTAGATAAAAAGTGGCGTGCAAAAATTGATGAAGACGTAAAAGAACGTAAAACTAAATAGATTTCATTTTATCTCCTTTCTCCTACTATAAAAGCTTGTGACCATCGCAAGCTTTTATAGTTTTTTTATTTACAAATAAAATTTCAAATATTAAGTAATTAAAGATATGCAACAGACAGTTGCTTGTATG
>JAILNJ010000002.1 GCA_024691665.1 Gammaproteobacteria bacterium
TGAAGAATTTAATGTATATAAGGCAGGAACAGATTCTCAAGGACTTGTTGGTGATAGATCACATACACTTAATAATTTGGAATGTTTGAGAATGTTGACTTGTTACATAATAAGCATTGTCATCACCATATTGGTTTGCTACTGCAACCATTGAGATTGCTGTACCAGTTGTTGTGATATATTGGTCAATACTATCAGTTGAGTTTGCACTAATAGGAGTGTCATCATTTCCAAAGAATACTTGATAGCTTTGTGCATGTTGAACAGGATCCCAGAAAAGTACACCTTCATCCGCAGATGTTCCTACTCTAATATTTGTTGGAGCAGTAAGTCTTACTACTTTTTGTTGTGTTGAATAAGCTGATGCAAGAGTTGTTCCACCATCACCTTTAGCGCATACTTGAAGTTGATATGTACCAGCTTCAATATTTAATAATGAATATTCACTATTTGGTGCGTCAACTGTAGCACCCATCTTAACAGAGTAACCTCTTGCGTTGTTATTTGAATTCCAACTAACGGTATATCCTTCAATAGTTACATTTGATGGAGTTGCAAGAACGCTAATTTTGAATTTTAAGTCTTCACTAGCTAGTGAGCTAACATATACATAAGTTTTGCCACCAACTTGTTGAACGCCTTTACCAATTGATTGAATTGAGAAGTTAACATCAACTGCTTCTACATTATCAATATCTACTATATCAGTGAAATTAATAGATGTATCAGTGCTTAATTGTCCATTAACTACAGAACCTTCTTTCTTAAGTTGATATGCTCTAGCACCAGAAACTCCTAAGAATGATACTGTAAATCCCTTAGATAAATCATTTGGAACAGAAGTAATATAATTAGTACCGTTTGGTCTTGGAGCTGCAAGTCTAACAACTGTAAGAGTGTTAGAATATGCTGAATCATACATATTAGCTGTTTTATCAGCTACTGCTTTAACAGATACTTCATATGTACCAACTTGAGCAAATGCATGAAGGAGTGATTTTTGAGTTGCATCATATGGTAACTCTTCTGTTTGTTTAACTCCTTCTATATCTTTAACGATTTTAACCATGTAACCAGTTAATTGGCCAGCAACAGTATCCCAATAAATATTGTTCTTAGCTACACCATCAGATAGATCATAAGAATCATTCCAATGGATTTCTGGTTTTCTAAGTACGACTGCAGTAAATGTTTGAGAGAAATCTGAGAAGAATGTAGAACCATCACTTAAAACAGGTTTTACTCTAAGTGAATATGATGTTCCTGCACTTAATTGGAACTTACATGCTTCAACTGTACGAGTTTGTCCATTAGCTTCTACTACATACCCTTGAGCTTCTGCAACAGGATCCCATACTAATTCTCCATCTACTACATTTAATGTTGTAATAACTGGAAGATATGTGAAATCTACTTTTGCTGACATAGGTGATGCGAATACTCTCTTATTATCGCTTGAATCACCTAAAGCTCTAATTTCTACATCAAATGATGAGTTTTGTGCATCATAGTTATAACTTGTAGTTGTTCCTTGTGCAGTATATTCTAAATTACCATTGATATATACTTCATAACCATATGTAGCATATGATCCTGATCCTCTCCATGTAAGGATTGAACCATCATATCTAATATTAGTTGGTGCACCTAAGAACACCTTATTAATTTGTTTAGAGAAATCAGAGAATGTTGAACCATCAGATGAAATAGGTCTAATTTGAATATTATTAGTTGTACCAGCTACGAACTCATTAAATTCAGTTACATTAACTGTCTTTTCTTGTCCATTAACCTTTACAATATATCCAGTTGCATTTTCAACCGCATCCCAGCTCATTACGCCTTCATCATCAAATCTAATATTAGATTCCTGAATTTTGGCTAAACGAGTAAATGTTCTTTGACTATCTGTAGCTGCTTTATCCTCTGAGTTTAAAGCAGTAATTGTAACTGTGATCGATTCATCTGTAGTTTTTGCTGAATAAGCAAACTTAGCATCAACTACCATAACTGATGGGTTTGAATTAACAACAACATTATACTTAGCAGCATTTTCAGATGCTGACCAAGTAAATACTTTACCATCATATTGAATTGTAGTTGCGTCTACTGGCTTAGCTTCTTTTGCTTTTCCTTTCTTTTCACAACCTACCGTGAAGAATAGGATACTAGCAACAACCACTAAGCTTAAAATGCTTGCAATCTTTTTGAAAGTCTTCATAATTATGCTCTCCTTATATAAGATTTATTAATTAGTTTTTGCGTAAAGTTCGAGGTCTTGGTAGAGGTCATATGGATTATGAGAATATACATATTTATCTGCATCAATGATTGGAATAGTATCGCTTCCTGCTTTATCAAACCAACCAATAAACGTAGCTCCATATTTAGTTTTACCATTATCTACTGATGACCAGTTAGTACCATATTGTACATATTTTGAAGTCATTACTGTAGTCTTATCAGTATCATAGAATGTAATCTTATACCAGTTATCAAATACTGCGTATAATACATAATCTTGAGTAACCTGAGTATTATCAAAATCAAACATTGTTAATTCATAATACTTTTTATTGCCTTGAGTTTGAGTTGACCAACCCTTAAATGAATAACCTTGGCCTTTTCCATAATCCTGTGGATTTGGATCAGTTGGTTTATTAGCTAATTGATTGTATGTTACAGATACAACACCAATTTCCGTTGTACCAACCATGTATCTAACATTGAATGTCTTAAGAGTTACTACTTCTGTTAATGTTATTCCGCCTTCAAGGTCTGCATATGATTCAATTGGTAAGTTTTCAAATAACATATTACCTTGAGCATTTACTACTAAAGTATCATTTAGTTTATATCCACCAAATGCCTTTGTAACGTCTGTGTATGTTGGAACCGCAAATGTATAATCCTCTCCATACTTAACTGTTACAGGGTTAGTACCTGTAATAGTACCTTCAGTAAATGATAATGTAACCTCATATGTCTTAGGTTCATAGTATGCATAAATTGTTGTATTAGTTTTAACCCCTTGTGAGAAGTCATAAGCTACTTGTTCGTATGAATTTGTATTACTATATGCTTCTGTTGCCCAGCCACGTGCTGTATAACCATCTTTAGCTTGAATAGCTTTATTTTCTGCAACCGTTCCATATTGGATATTATTTACTACTGTTGAAGATGCTCCAACTGTATAAGTTACACTGAACTTCTTTATTTCAACTTTACCAAATAGAGTTACTCCACCAGCAATAAAGTCTGCATAAGACATGCCAAATTGTTGTTCATTAAATGTAATTAAATTACTAATTTGACCTTGGCCATTAGTTATTTGAGTATCATTACCTGTATTATTGTTATGGAAGAAATATCCAACAAATGTATATTTTTCAGTATTTAGTGTTGCTGGAAGATCTATAGTTCCACTATTTGCCCCATATTGAATATGGATTATTTTATCTGATGTAAACAATTCAATATCTTCTAATACTCCACCCTCTGCATCTTTAGATAAAGTTGTAGCGACATTTTTAGGGCTAAATACTGCATATAGTGTTAAATCTTCTGTTACTGTTGCGCTATATACTGCTGTACTTCCTTGAATCTTTGACCAACCTGAGAAGTCATAACCATTTGGAGGAGTTAGAGTATAAGTAATACTTGTTCCGTATTTAACTTTAGTATATTGTTCTTCTACATTAGTGAGTTTATTTGATCCGTTATAGTATTCAATATTTAAATACTTGTCTGCTGCCTTAGCGGCTACTACTAAACCGTTTGAAGATGACACTGTATCAAAATCAAGTATTCCAGCATCAACCCAATCTTTAATTGATTTATATGCTGCAGATACATATCTACCTTCTGCATCAGTCAATGTTCTTTCAACATTGTTCTTATCATCGAATACATATCCAGCAAATACATATTCAGGATGTGTTGTATATGTTGGAATAATTAAATTAATATTTTCATCATATTTAACATATTGAGTCTTATTAGCGTTAGCTAAGTCACCTTGTCCTTGGAATACCTTAATTGTGATTGTAATAGGTTGATATACAACATATACGATTAACTTTTCAGTTATATTCTTAGGAACTGCGGTAATATAATCTGCTTGAGATGTTGGATTCTTAGTTAAAGATAATCCCTTAACTTCATATCCTCTTATTCTTTCTCTAGTTGAGAGGAAGTTTTGAACATCTAAAGTTGTAAGTTCAGTACCGTCCATAATAGTAAATGCTTGAGTTTGGTTTTGAGCACCATAACACTTACCAGTGCCTTGGAGTGTATTATCATATGATGAACGATATTCAATTTGGAAGAGTTGTGGCTCCCAAATTAAATAAACTGTTTTATCATTCTCTATTTGATCAATTGTTGTAATTATTTCAGCAGTAGCATATGAACTATTAGAATAACACCAACCTTTTGGAGTATATCCCGGTTTTTCATCTTTATACTGGTTCATAAGTGGAAGTAATACATCACTACCTACTGGATATGATTGAGTTACATCAGCTAGTGTCGATGTGTTGAATATGTATGTGACAAATCTTACTTCTCCAACCTCAAATACAACATCAATGTCATATCTGACTTTCATAGTGAATTTATTTGCTGTTTCAAGGTCTATTGGAGCTCCATCAACCGTAATAGCTGTAACCGATCTATGAGAGTCGCTACCTAAAATCTTGTTTAAGCTCACATTAGCTAAAGCAAATGTTTCATCATAGTTCATTTGAGTGCTTCCATTATAAAGAACATCTGTACCATTTTTAACTGTGATATTTATATAGAATTTTTGTGGTTCATATAGCACATAGAGTGTATCAAAATCCCAGTTATAATAATGAGCTTCTCTATACTCTACATCAATTTCAAGATTGCTATTGAATACTTGACCAGTTCCAGTCGATGAATTAGAGTAACCTTTATATATACCTTTAAATGTATATCCTTCTACATCAGGAATAACTGGATAACTAGTTACTTGAGAACCATAAACAATAGTGATACTATCAACCTTAACATCCCTATATTCTATTGTGTTTGGTAAATTAGTTATGAAATTAATCGTTCTAGATTCACCAACATATAATTCTCTATATTTTGCATAATATGTCTTATTCCTTTCAAATTTATCTACTGTGATTTCTTTAGTTAATGCAGCATCTTTATAGTATCCTACAAGCTCATAGCCTTTTGGAACGTTATTAATAAATCCATTTTTATAGCCTGAATCTGCTGTAGCATATATTTCCCAAGAACCATAAGATTTATTACTGCAACCACTCTTGGTAATTCTTCTTTGAAGTGTAAATTTACCGCCTTTGTCATCAACAATAGTTACTTGCTCATATGTATACTTTGTGCATCCATTTGAAGATGAACTACTGCCTCCACATGATTGTTTACATGCACTATAACAAGCAGAGCATAGACAACTTATAATGTTTAACTTTCCAATTAA
This sequence comes from Gammaproteobacteria bacterium, assembly GCA_024691665.1. GTDB lineage: Bacteria > Bacillota_I > Bacilli_A > Izemoplasmatales > UBA1188 > UBA1188. Next base: position 5,477 of record JAILNJ010000002.1, read on the forward strand.
AAAAGTTGCCCCCGCAAACAAGGACAAAACAGCAAAAAACATCTTGATATAAGATACCTTAGTGTTCGTTATCTTGTTTCTATGACCGACGTCATACGTACCTAGAGGAGATTGATTGAATACAAGTTCCATATTGTACCTCCTAAAATGATTTTTAAAAAAATATAATATATTTATATTTTGATAATACTATCAATAAAATGAGGTTGTCAACAAAACACAAAAAAAATCCAACTCTAGTGGTTGGACTTTTTCACATCTTTTTTATAACTTAGATTTTCTCTAGTAATTTTTTCTTTTTCTCTTCAAATTCTTCTTCAGTAATAATGCCTTTTTCTTTCATATTATAGAGTTCTTTAATTCTTGCTTCTGGACTTTCTCTATAACCCTTTTCCCTCTTCTCAAGCATAGAAGAATTCTTAACTTCTTCTTGCCATACAAGACACTTATTATAAGTCTTCTTAAAGATAATCTTTTTATAGAAGAGAATGATTAATACTCCAGCAATTAAACATATAACATCTAAGAATTGTGCAGGAGATAAGCCAATGCCAGTTGAACCTCTACTATCACCTCTAAAGAATTCAAGGATAAATCTAAAGATAGAATAAACGATTAAATACATTTCTAGTTCATGACCTTTGGTTTTCTTTCTTAGAATCATCATTACAGCGAATAAGATGAATTCAAATACTGCCTCAATTAACATAGTAGGAATAACAGGTAAACTTCTTCCGTCTGGCCCAGGATATTGGATTGCAGCAAGTGATCCTTCAGGGAATACCATACCCATCCACGAATCAGTAACTCTACCATAGCAACAACCCGCAAAGAAACATCCAATACGTCCAAATCCATGAGCGAGGACAATTAGTGGTACAAGTAAACTAAATGTATATAAAGCTCTTCCTTTAGATACAGGCACTAAATAGTGGATACAGAGTATTGCGACAGGGAATCCTGTGACAACTCCGCCTAACCAAGTAATTCCGTATATTCCAATTCTCTTTTCTTCAATTGAGTGAAATAGA
>JAILNJ010000053.1 GCA_024691665.1 Gammaproteobacteria bacterium
TCTATTGAAGATAATTTAATTAGTGAAGAGCAAAAAAAGCAATTAATTAAGGCGCTAAATTCCTTAAATGATGAAGATAAAGAATTAATTTTCTTATATTTTGGAATTGAAGGTAGAGAAGAACACTCTTATAGTGAATTAGCCAATATATATAATAAGAGTGATGAAACAATTAGACAAAGAATATTAAAAATACTTTTAAAAATAAAGAATAATAACGGGGTGTAAAATGAAAAGCGATGTACAAATTTCAAATGAAGCAAAACTTAAAAACATTAAAGAAGTAGCTAAAGAATTAAACATTAGCGAAGAATCACTTGAGCTTTATGGAAACTATAAAGCTAAAGTAAATGATTCAGCATTAAAGGGTAAAAATCATAATGGTAAAGTAATTCTAGTTACTGCGATTACTCCAACTAAAGCTGGTGAAGGTAAAACCACTGTATCAATTGGCCTTGCAGATGGACTAAGACAAATTGGTAAGAATGTATGTCTTGCATTAAGAGAACCTTCTTTAGGTCCAGTTATGGGCTTAAAAGGTGGAGCTACAGGCGGAGGATATACACAAGTTGTACCAATGGATGACATCAACCTTCATTTTACTGGAGACTTACACGCAATCACTGCGGCTAATAACTTAATCTCATCTACAATAGATAATGAACTTTATTATGGCAATAAGCTTAATTTAAACCCTGAAGATATCACATTTAGAAGATGCATGGATATCAACGATAGATCATTAAGAGAAGTTAGAGTTGGATGTGGTTCTAAGTTTAATGGTGTTGAAAGAACTGATAAATTCAACATTACTGTTGCATCAGAAATCATGGCTGTGCTCTGCTTATCAAAAGATAGATATGATCTTGAAAAGAGATTAAACTCTATCTTAATTGGTTATACATTTGATAAGAAACCAATGTTCGTTAAAGACTTAAATATAACTGGTGCATTACTAGTATTACTTAAGGATGCTATTAAACCTAACCTAGTTCAAACTTTAGAAGGTACACCAGCATTCATTCATGGCGGACCATTCGCAAATATCGCTCATGGCTGCAATTCTATTATCGCAACTAGTTACGCTAAACATCTAGCTGATTATGTTGTTACAGAGGCAGGATTTGGCGCTGATTTAGGCGCAGAAAAGTTCCTTGATATCAAATCAAGAATTATGGACATTGAACCAGCTGCGGTAGTACTCGTTGCTACTATTAGAGCTCTTAAGATGCATGGCGGTGAAGATGTTACTGCACTCAAAAATGAAAATGTAGACGCAATGCTTAAAGGTATCGAAAACCTTGAAAGACATATTCAAACTATTAAGAACTTCAATAGACCGTATGTAGTAGCTATCAATAGATTCTATAGTGATACAGATAAAGAAGTTAAAGCTTTAATGGAATACTTAGATTCAAAAGGTCATCCTTATGCATTATCTAATGGATTCGCTGAAGGTGGTAAAGGTACTATTGATTTAGCTAACTTGGTACTTAAAGTAGTTGAAAAAGATAATAGTCATATTAAGAGATTATATGAACTTACAGATTCTATTGAAACCAAGATCTTAAACGTAGTTAAAGGCGCATATGGAGGCGCAGCAGTAGAATACTCTGAATTAGCCCTTAAGAAGTTAGAAGAATTCAATAAACTTGGATATTCTAACCTTATGGTATGTATGGCCAAGACTCAGAACAGTGTAACTGATGATGCAAAAGTAATTGGTGCACCAGAAGGATTCACTATTCATGTTAAAGATTTATCACTCTCTTTAGGTGCAGGATTTATTGTAGTTTATACTGGTAAGATTATTACAATGCCTGGTCTTCCTGAAGATCCAGCAAGTAAACATATGGGCATCGATGACGATAATAACATCTATGGATTATTCTAGAAAGGAGAAATATGCCTATGATGAACAACAAATACAAAGAAGAATTCTTATCTATTTGGAGAAACAACGTTAAAAGAGAAGGAGCAGATGAACTAATTAAATATGTATCTAGTACTGATTTCTTTATCGCTCCAGCATCTAGTCAATACCATTCAGCTTTTGATGGTGGATTATGTGCTCACTCGATAAATGTTTATAGAAGATTAAAAGAATTAGTTGAAAATGAACCAAGCCTCAAAGGTAAAGTATCTGATGAATCTATCGCAATTATTGGACTTCTACATGATTTATGTAAAGCTAACTTCTATAAAACATATTTCAGAAATGTAAAAGAAGATGGCGTATGGGTACAACGTCAAGCTTATAAGATTAATGAAAACTATCCATTTGGACATGGCGAAAAGAGTGTTTACTTAATCTTAAAGTACATGGATTTAACAGATGAAGAAGCTATGGCTATCAACTGGCATATGGGTGCATACGATTCAAGAACTCTTGGTGGAGCTCCTCAAATGGGTCAAGCATTCTATAAATATCCATTAGCATTTTTGACACATATTGCCGATTCAATGGCTACATACCTTGATGAAGGTTTAGATAACAATGATGAAAACAATTTCTTCTAAAGATAACGTAGAAATCAAGAATCTAATTAAGATATATCAAAATAGAAAAGCCCGTACTGAATCTAACCTATTTATCGTTGAAGGATATAATATGGTAGAAGAAGCCTCTAAAGCACACGTATTAAAACATGTATATACTTTAAAGGAAGAAAAAGGCTATAAAGACCAAACAATAATTACTAAAGAATTAATGAATAAGATCTGTGATTCAGTAACTCCTCAAGGTATTATTGGTCTTTGTGAAAAGCCTAATCTTAACCATATTGGAAACAAAATTCTATACTTAGATAGAATCCAAGATCCAGGTAATATGGGAACACTAATTCGTAGTGCTAGAGCGTTCAATTTTGACACAATTATCTTAAATAACACTGTGGATTTATATAATCCAAAAACTCTCAGAAGTTCTGAAGGAAATTTATTCTATATTAGCTTTGTTGAAAAGACTATTGAAGAGTTAAAAAAAGATGGATATTTCGTATTCGGGACATCCATGAATGGTAAAGTGTTAGAAGATTTAAAAGATTGCCCTGAAAAGATTGTCTTAATTCTAGGAAATGAAGGTACAGGTGTATCTCATAATCTTTTACAAGCATCTGATGTAAATCTAACTATATCAATGAATAATAATACTGAAAGCTTAAATGTTGGAGTTGCTGGTTCAATAATCATGCATCACTTAACATTTAATTGCAAATAAAAAAAGCGGCGTCCCGCTTTTTTTATTATTATTCTTCTTCGATTGCTGAAACTGGGCAGTTTTCTTGGCAAACACCGCAGTCGATGCATTGATCTGGATCGATTACGTATTGATCGCCTTCACTGATACAACCAACAGGGCAGTTAGCTGCGCAAGTTCCACAAGCAATACAAGAGTCAGTAATTTTTCTTGGCATAATTTAGTCCCCCTTGCAAGTTATAATTTATTTTAGAACATATTTTTTTATATGTAAAGTTTGATTTTTAATCTTTCTTGATGTATTATATTTTTAGAAAATATAGAAGGAGATTTTGATATGCCTTGGTGGGGAGTATTATTAATTGGTATCGGTGCTTTACTTATAGGTGCTGTAGTAGGTTTCTTTGTAGCTCTTAGAGTATTCAAGAAGATGCAAGAAAAGAATCCACCAATTAATGAAGATATGATTCGTACTATGTTTAGACAAATGGGCGTTGCACCATCTGAAAAACGTGTTAGACAAGTAATGGAATCAATGAAACAAAAACAATAAAAACATGAAGATAAAAAACCACAATTTAGTGGTTTTTTATTTGCTCTATAATGTTATAATATAATATATTATTATTTATTTTGGTGGTATTTTATGGCAAATGATAATTACGGCGCATCGTCAATACAAATACTTGAAGGCTTAGAAGCTGTTAGAAAAAGACCTGGTATGTATATTGGTTCAACCGATTCAAGAGGTCTCCATCAACTCGTATGGGAAATAGTAGATAATGCAGTTGATGAAGCTTTAGCAGGTTTTTGTAAGAATATAACAGTAACAATTAAACAAGATAACTCAATAAAGGTAGAAGATGACGGAAGAGGACTTCCTGTTGGGCCACACAAATCAGGACAAGACGTTTTAAACGTTATTTTCACTGTGCTACATGCCGGTGGTAAATTCAGCGAAGATGGAGCATATAAGACAGCTGGTGGTCTACACGGTGTAGGTGCATCTGTTGTAAATGCTTTATCTGAATGGGTTGAAGTAAAGTCATATAAAAACGGTAACGTATATCACCAAAGATTTGAAAATGGAGGAAAGAAGTTCCCTAAAGAAATCGAGAACTTAGGTCCTACAAGAAAACATGGTACTGAAGTATGGTTTAAACCAGATCATACTATTTTCTCTACAACTTTATATAACTATCAAACAATTAAGGAAAGACTCAAAGAGTCTGCATACCTTATTAAGAACTTAACTCTTACATTAATCGATGAAAGAACAAAGACTGAAGATGTATTCTGCTATGAAAATGGTATTAGTGAATACGCTGAATATCTTTGTGGAAGCTATAATAAGATTCTTGAAAAGACAATCTACTTTGAACAAGAACTTCAAAAGATTAATGTAGAATTCTCAATTCAATACTTATCTAATGGTTATGGTGAAAACATTCACTCATTTGTAAATAACGTTAGAACTCGTGATGCAGGTAGCCATGAAGTAGGTTTTAAAACTGCACTCACTAAAGTATTTAATGAATTCGCATATAAACTTGGAGTCTTAAAAGAAAAAGATTCTCCATTTGAAGGACCAGATGTAAGAGAAGGTTTATGTGCAGTCCTCTCACTTAAAGTTCCAGAAAGTATTCTAGAATTTGAAGGACAAACAAAAGATAAACTCGGTACACCTCTTGCAAAACCAGTAGTAGAACAAGTTGTTACTGATAAACTTAAAATCTATTTCACAGAAAACCAAGCAGTAATTCAAGACTTATTACAAAGAGCTTTGCAAGCTAGAAATGCCAGAGAAGCTGCAAGAAAAGCAAGAGATACAGCTAGACTTATTAAATCTAAGACTAAACTTGAACAAAACTTATCAGGTAAGTTATCTCCTGCATCTACTAAAGACGCAAGAATTAATGAATTGTTCTTAGTAGAGGGTGATTCTGCCGGTGGTTCTGCTAAACAAGGTAGAGATAGAAGATTCCAAGCTATCCTTCCTTTAAGAGGTAAAGTATTAAATACTGAAAAAGCATCTGTAGAAGATGTGCTTAAGAATGAAGAATTAAATACTATTATCTATACAATTGGTGCATCATTTGGTAATAACTTTGATATCAAGAAATGTAACTATAACAAGGTTATTATTATGACCGATGCCGATGTCGATGGTAGCCATATTCAAATTCTATTACTTACATTCTTCTTTAGATATATGACTGAATTAATTAAGGCAGGAAAAGTTTATATCGCTCTTCCTCCTCTATATAAGATTACTCAACAGGGAGTTAAGAACCCTAAAGTTTTATATGTTTATAGTGATGAAGAAAAGGAAGAAGTCACTAAAGACATGAAAAAGTATGCAATTCAAAGATATAAAGGTTTAGGCGAAATGAATGCATCTCAACTCTGGGAAACCACAATGGACCCTAAGAATAGAACTTTGATTCAAGTTAAGATTGAAGATATTGCTGATGCAGAACAATCTGTATCAGTACTTATGGGTGATGATGTAGAACCTAGAAAACAATGGATTGATAATAATGTATCATTCGCTGAAATCGATGACTTTAAAGTAGAAGGAAACGAATAGTATGGCTAAGAAGAAAGACGTTATCAATGAATTTATTGATCAAAAGGTTCAAAGTGAATACTTAGAAAAGATCATGGGTGATCGTTTTGGCGCATACTCAAAATATATCATTCAAGATCGTGCAATCCCAGATGTAAGAGACGGTTTAAAGCCAGTTCAAAGAAGAATATTATACGCTATGCAATCAGTTGGTATGGTTGCTGGAAGCCCATATAAAAAGAGTGCGAGAATTGTCGGTGAAGTTATTGGTAAATTCCACCCTCATGGTGACCAATCTGTATATGAAGCTTTAGTTCGTATGAGCCAAGACTTTAAGATTAATGTCCCACTAATCGATATGCAAGGAAACAATGGTTCAATCGATGGTGATGGCGCAGCCGCAATGCGTTATACTGAAGCAAGACTTAGTAAAGCTGCGATGTATCTCCTCAAAGATATGGAAAAGAAGACTGTACCATTTGTACCAAACTATGATGATAGTGAAGTAGAACCAGTCATTCTACCAGCTAAATTCCCTAACTTACTAGTTAATGGTAGTGATGGTATCGCATCAGGTTATGCGACAAACATCCCACCACACAACTTAGCTGAAGCCATTGATTTAACTATCGCAAGAATTAAAAACCCTAATTTAACATATGAAGAAGCTTTAGAAATTATGCCAGGACCTGACTTCCCAACAGGCGGTATCATTGAAGATACTGAAGACTTACACCAAGCCTTAAGAACTGGTCGTGGAAGAGTTGTAATTAGAGCTAAAGCTGAAATTATAAAGAATAATATCGTAATTACTGAAATCCCTTATGGAGTTAATAAGGCAGTCCTCGTTAAAAAGATTGACTCGGTTAAAGACTCTAAAGGTGTAGATGGAATTACAGAAATTAGAGATGAATCAGATAAAGAAGGTTTAAGAATCGTTATTGAAACTAAGGAACAAGCTAATCCCGAAGTTATCCTAAACTATCTTTATAAAGCTACTGACCTCCAAGTAAACTTCTCATATAACACAGTCGCAATCGTTGATAGAAGCCCAAGAACTCTTGGTGTTTTAGATATCATTGATGCTTATATCCTACATGAGAAAGAAGTTATTATTAATAGATCAAACTTCGAAGTTGATAAGATGACTAAACGTCTTCATATCGTCGAAGGTTTCCATAAGATGACATCTATCATCAATGAAGTAGTAGATACTATTAAAAATAGTAAGAATAAAGCTAACGCTAAAGAGAATATCATGAGACTCTTTGGATTCACTGAACTTCAAGCCGAAGCCATCGTAATGCTTCAACTTTATAGACTCACTAATACAGACATTAAAGAAATGGAAGATGAAAAGAGAGAACTCGAAAAGAACATCAAACATTTAAAACATGTCTTATCTAGTGAAGAAGCTTTAAAGAATGTAATCATTGATGAAATGAGTGAAATCAAAGAGATGATTCCATCTCCAAGACGTACAGTTATTGAAGAATCACTAGAAAAGAGAGAAATCAATGAAGAAGAATTAATCATCCATGAAGATGTAAGAGTAATCATCACTAAAGATGGCTATGTTAAGAAGATGAGCCTAAAGGCTTATCAAGCATCACTTGGTGTATCAACTCCTGGTCTTAAAGAAGATGACTACATTATCTTTGATAAACAATGTAATACAATGGATTCTTTAATCCTTTGTATTACATTGTTTATCAAAGATAATGTAGTCATCTTCTTTAAGACCAGGAGTTGATACACCAAGTGATGCTTGATAAGCCTTTAGGCTCATCTTCTTAACATAGCCATCTTTAGTGATGA
>JAILNJ010000022.1 GCA_024691665.1 Gammaproteobacteria bacterium
ATCTATCCTCTGCATCAATATAGATTAAATTAGCATTTAATTCATTTTTAAATGTATCAATAACTTGCTTTGATTCATCCTTACGAAGAAGTCCATGATTAACATGTACACAGATAAGATTTTTACCAATAGCTTTAATAAGTAGTGCTGCACAAACTGATGAATCAACTCCACCAGATAGAGCTAATAAAACCTTATTATTTCCTACTTCATCTTGAATTTCTTTTACTGCTTTTTCAATAAATTCAAGAGCTTTATCCTTATTATCAATTCTTTCTAATGATACTGGTCTAACATCACTCATTTACCTTTCCTCCCTATCATAATTAAGTCCGAGACTCCTCGGTGCTTGTGAACCTCTTTTATCAACGATTGAGTTTATAATTAATACTACAATTGTTACTAAATAAGGTATTATTTCAAATAGTGCTTCATGACTACCAGGTATAAAACTTCCAAGTACCGATAGTAGTCCAAATAAAATTGATCCAGCTATACCAAATAATGGTTTCCACATAGAAAATATTACTAGAGCAACACTAACCCAGCCAAAGGCCTGAATATCAACATCTAAGAATGATGAACCTCTAGTTCTATCCATCACATAATATAGTCCACCAAGACCAGCTATAGATGATCCTAAAATAACAAATATATATTTATATCTATTAACGTTTATTCCTTGAGCATCAGCGGTTTGAGGTGATTCACCAATTGCTCTTGCATATAAACCAAACTTAGTCTTTTTAAATATAATATGTATTACTACAGCAAGGATAATTGCCAAGTAAACTAATAATCCATATGAAAGGAATATCTCTCCAAACCAACCTAAGTTTTGATATCCCACAAATAAAGTTTTTATAGAATTACTTGCGTTTGTGAAATTTGATATATTAGTTGGGTCTGATGAATATACCATCTTACCAATTCCTTTCATAACACCTAAACCAAATGTTGTTAGAATTAAACCTGTAACATTTTGATTTGATTTAAGTGTGATTGTGAAGAATGCATATATAAGGCCACCAAATGCTGCAAATAACATTGAAAAGATTATTGTTATTATAAGTATTAGTGGTGTGATTATATTTGCAGTCCCAAATATAATAAAATATACATTCACACCAATTACGCCACCCAAGGCACCCATTGACATAATGCCAGGGATACCAAGATTAAGGTGTCCCACTTTTTCATTAGTTATTTCTCCGATGCAGCCATATAAGTAAACTATACCTACAGCTATGGCATTTTGAAATAATGCTATCATTTGGCTACACCTTCCTTCTTTTTATTTGCTTTTTCTCTTCTATACTTCCATTTCATCTCAATTTTTCTATAGTCAACTTTATATCTAAGAACAAACTCAGCAATTAAAATTGAGAAGAAAATTAAGCCAAATACGAAGTATACCAAATCACTAGATCCAAGTCCACCAGCAGATGTAACTTTAGACATACCATTGTTTAAGAATGAGAATAACAATGAAATTCCACCCATATAAACTGGATTGAAGTTGGCAAGCCAAGAAACTAAAATACCATTGAATGATGTTTGAGCATAAACATTATTAGCACTGTGGTTTATTGCTGTGACTAATAAAAACGCCATAACTCCCGTTACTAGTCCTGATAAGGCCGTAGTTCTAATGATTATTCTTTTTGTATCCATTGCAACATATTTAGCAGTCTTTAGGCTATCACCAACAACTGATATCTCATATCCATGCTTAGTAAGTTGCATATATCCCATAACTAATACAGACATTATTATTACGATTAGTATAGTAATCATATACCCTAAATTTGTATTAGATCCAACTAGCCATCCAGCTTGTGTAATAAAGTTGATTTGACCAGTTGAAGAGTTTCCATTTGATAAAACAATGTTCACATAATTTAAAATACCAACTGCTACATAATTCATCATAAGAGTGAATAGTGTCTCATTTGTATTAAAGTATGCTTTAAATATTCCAGGTATTACCGCCCAAATTATTGAAGCTATTATTGAAACTAAGAACATCAATAATATTAATAAGAAATTATTAAAGCCACTACGCGATGCCCATGCACCAAGATTCTTCATTAGGATTATGATAAATGCTGATGCAATTACCACTTGACCATTAGCACCCATATTCCAATATTTCATCTTAAAGCATGGTATTATGGCAATACCAAAACCTAATAATATAGCAGCATCGAATAAGAATTTATTTGGTCTTGCGAATGCTCCATCAAATAGATAGGCAATTACTTTAATTGGACTATCTTTTATAATTACAGCTGAAATTAGAATTGAAATCACTAATGATAGTAAAACCATTAGTATTCTAATTTGGATAGCAGCTCTTTTTGATACTGTGTTTCTTTTAGATATGTAGTTTTTGATTCTTAAGATAGATTGTTTGAATTTATTTCCTGTTTCCATGAATCTTAGCCCACTCTTTTTCTGTTAAACTGCTATCTTTGGCATAACCATAATTTTTAACACCATTAGTTAAATCTAGAGATCCCATCATCATTAAACCAATTTCTTCTTTACTTGCATCTTTAGTATGGATAATACCCATATTTTTACCTTGGTGTAAAACCATGATTTTGTCACAAAAAGTAAGTAATACATCTAGGTCTTCTCCGATAAAAAGAATAGCTGTATTCTTTTCCTTTTCTTGATTTAATATGTCATAAATCATATATGAAGAATTCACATCAAGTCCTCTTACTGGATATTCAGTAATAAGGACTGATGGATTAGTTCCTATTTCTCTTCCAACAAGAATCTTTTGAACATTACCACCACTTAAATCTTTAACCTTTGTTTCAGTTGATGGTGTAATAATGTTATATCTTTCAATTAGGTATTCAGCTTGTTTTCTAGCTGAAGTTCTATCAACAAATATTCCCTTTGATTCTTTGTAATTCTTTAAAAGTAAATTATCAGTGACAGATAAATTAGGTGCAATACCAAGTCCATCTTCAGGAATAAAACTTAAATAAATGCCTAATTCTCTAATTCTTTCTAAAGAATAAGTATTAATTGGTTTACCACAATGGATTATTTTTCCTTGATAGTTTCTTAATCCAACTATGGCTTCACACATTTCTTTTTGACCACACCCTGCAAGACCAGCAACACCAAGAATTTGTCCTCCTCTTAAAAAGAACGAAAGATCATCAATTGCTTTACTTCCATCATCTTTTAAGACCTTAAGATTTCTTATTTCAAGTGTTGGTGCTGTGGCGTGAATTTTAAGTCTATTTAGTTTTAAATCTAGCTTTTTCCCAACCATCAAGTCAGCCAGTTCTCTTTGATTAGTCTCGTTAGTATTTATATCTTTTATATGACATCCTTTTCTTAAAATAGTAACTCTATCTGAAATCTCCATTACTTCATTTAACTTATGAGAGATGATGATTACAGACTTACC
>JAILNJ010000110.1 GCA_024691665.1 Gammaproteobacteria bacterium
TCTATTATTATTAGTGAGTTCAGCTTCACTTGGGACAATTGGTTTTTTAGTAATACGGATTAGTATAGGGTCTTCTGCCATAACAGGAAGACCTTTTATATTTTCTTGAGTATAGTTTTTCTTAAATATGTGTTTAACTATCTCGTCTTCATCTCTTTGGAAATCTATTACAACAATTCTTCCATGAGATCTGAGAAGTTCAATCGATTTATTAAGTGCTTCTTCAAGCGCACCAAGTTCATCATTCACATATACACGAAGAGCTTGGAATGACTTCTTCGCAGGATGACCCTTCTTAGATAATTCTTTTTTAGGATATGCTTTCTTAATAATATCTACAAGTTCAAAAGTAGTATCAATAGGTTTTATAGTTCTAGTATTAACTATTTCTCTTGCAATTTCTCTTGAGAATCTTTCATCGCCATATCTATATAAGATATTGGCGATATCTTTTTCACTATATTTATTAACCACATCTTTCGCAGTTAATTTAAGTGAATGATCCATTCTCATATCTAGTGGACCATCAAGATTATATGAGAATCCTTTCTCAGATATATCAAAATCAAAAGATGATACTCCAAGGTCATATAAGATTCCATCAACCTTATCAATTCCAAGTTTATTTAATTCTTCTTTTATATATCTAAAGTTAGATTTGATTATAGTGTAGTTAGTTTTGCCTGTCTTATCTAACTTTTCTTTAGCTCTCATAATAGAATAATCATCTATATCAAATGAGTATAGATGTCCTTTATCATTTAAGCGTTTCAAAATTACGGAACTATGTCCTCCACCACCTAAGGTCATGTCTACATATATTCCGTCTTCTTTAATATTTAGATAATCAATAGCTTCATTAAGCAATACACTAATATGTTCCATAAATTTAGATAAAGAAAAAGCACTACTTAAGTGCTAGTTCTTACTTTTCAGATTTTTTGTCTTCCTTAGACTTAACTTCAACAACTTGTTCGCCTTTGTAGAATCCTTTTTCATCTACTTGGTGTTGAACACGATATTCACCAGTTGTTGGATCTTTAACGAGAGCTGGTTGTTGTAAACCTTTGTTGCCTCTTCTGATTCTCTTTACAGATTTACTTGTCTTTCTGAATGGAACTGCCATAATATCCTCCTAATCTTCCTCTAAAAGTATAGAGAATGGGTTTTCTTTTTCTAATTCTTCGTTGTCATCTTCACTGAACTCTTCACCGTCGAGTGTAACTTTAGAAGGTAAGTGAAGCATTATTTCACCAAAGATTTCATCATCCAAATCTATCGCATCTCCATATATTTGGAACGAATCATCATCGGCCACTTTAAAAGTATAAAACAAATCGGTGTCAAAATCAATAGAAAGTTTTACAGGTTTTAAAGATATTGCACTTAATATTTCAATTTCTCCTTCTACAGTAAGAGAGAATTTAAATAATTCTCTTTTATGATTATAACTATAAGTTCCAAAAACGTGAATAGGTGAAATTGCGTTTATATCGTCTTTTACTTTGTTGTCAAAGTTGATATATTCATCAATATTATTATTTTTTTGATAGTTTGCTCTTAAATCAGTAATTTTATATTTCATATAAATATTATAACCTAAAATGTAATATAATTAAAATATGAGAATCGCAGGAATAGTTACTGAGTTTAACCCAATCACATATGGACATCTTTATTTAATAAATAAAATAAAGAAGGAATATAATATGGATTCAATCGTCACAGTTATGAGTCCTAATTTTGTGATGAGAGGTGAACCGGCTATAATTAGTAAAATTGAACGTACTAAAATGGCTCTTAAAAGTGGGGTTGATCTAGTACTAGAATTACCTACTATTTACGCTATTGAAGCTGCGGATATCTTCGCATCTCGTTCAGTTGAAATCTTAAATAACGCAGGGGTAACTGACTTATTCTTTGGGGCTGAATGTGATGATATAAAAATACTCACTAATATAGCTAAGGCAGAGCTTTCAAAAGAGTATAATAAGTTCTTAAAAGAGTACTTAAAGAATGGCTTATCATTTAATACTGCATCCAAGAAAGCCTTATACCAAATTAATCAAAATTATGAAGATGTTTTAAAAGAACCAAATAACTCTTTAGCCATTGAATACATCAAAGCTATTATATCTAATGGATATAATATAGAAGTCCACCCAATTAAAAGAGTCGATAGTGGATACTTCGATAAACTTAAGAAAAATACCCTTATTCAAAGCGCAAGTTTCCTTCGTGATGAACTTAAGAAAAAGAAACCAAATAAGAAATATTTTCCATATGATTTAAAGAACATAGAAAAACATGTGAATGAGGATTATTTTGAACTCATAAAATATAAAATAATTTCTTCTTCTTTAGATGACTTAAGAAGTATTCATGGAATTACTGATGGATTTGAGAATAAGCTTAAATCTATTAAAGAATTCAAAGATTACGATACTTTAGTTAATGATTTAGTTTCTCTATCTCTTTTTGAAACTAAATCATTAACTAAAGTATCGTAATCTTTGAATTCTTTAATAGATTTAAGCTTATTCTCAAATCCATCAGTAATTCCA
>JAILNJ010000031.1 GCA_024691665.1 Gammaproteobacteria bacterium
TAATGACTTTGTTGCAAGAGAAAGAGAAGCATTAACTAATGAAGGATTTATTGTAATTTCTGGAATGATTAATTTAAAAGAAAGAACATTCCATGGTGACGTAGAAATTGAATCTAGTGGGTTCTTATCAAGATACGGACAAGAAGAAGAATTCGAATCTATTAAGAAAGCATTCAAAGAAATTGTAATGACTCATCTAAGACAAAGTCATTAATATCTGAGTCAACTTCAATACCAAATAGGATTTCTTTTGTCTCTACTTTTTCATCTTTATTTATGAAGTCTGTATTTCTAAATGCAGCTACTTCACCATTCTCAATATAAATAATGTTATCTCTCTTATAACCATAGTCTAGAGCGATTCTTTCTTGTGTCTTAAGCATTCTGAAATCACCAGTGATTGGAATTATATATTTAGGTGAAAATAGGTTATACATGATTTTAAGGTCTTCTGCACCTAACATAGGAACTGGGATTAAGTTAACATCAAAGTCTACTAACTTAACATTATTGAATAATACTTCATTCCAGATCTTAGCTAACTTCTTTTCATACTTCTTTGGTACATCTAGGAGTAATACAACATTATCTCCTTTCTTTAATCTAAAGTGCTTGTCTTCAAACCTTGCGATTGAACCCATAAAGTTGAATGGGTCATCTCTTTCACCAGCAAGAATGATTACACTATCAGCTGCGTTTCTCTTTTCATCTGTGAGAACTTCTTTCTTCATGTATAAGTTTTGGTCAATTCTTGTATATCTTAGTTCCATAGCAAGTTCAACTAAGTCTCTTGCTTTATGACCTACAATAGTTACGTGACGTTTTTGTACATATGCTGCATCAATTACTTGGAGTATTCCTGATGTATTTTCTGCATCCATTAAAAGGAACATTCTACCATCTTGAGCCATTAACTTTCTTAAAGCTAAGTCTAAGTTACCATCTGTAGTAACGTGGCCCATCTTAGGTGCACCACTAGATGATGAGAATAGACATACAACACCTTCATCAGCTATCTTAGCTAAAGCATTTAATTCTGTCTTAAAATGTCCCCATACATTTTGGTCTAAGTCACAGTCAGGTAAATATACACAGTTTTTAAAGTTAGGAGCTTCGCCTTCTTCACTTACATCAATCTTAATTGCGAAACCAAATGAATCAGGTACTGATGTAGTGATTTTAAATGCTTCAATCTTTGAGTCTTCAAATTCAATGACTTCATTTGGTTCCATAACCTTGAAATCAATATCTTTGTAGTCATCAGCATTAAAATCTTCTCTATCTTTGTTTTCTTTGTTATTGATATATCTTCTATTTATAGCTTCAATGGTAAATTTAGACGCGTAAAAAGGAACCTTAAGGTCTCTTATAATTTTATGGAATGCACCAGTGGTTTTTTCACCAAATCTTGAAATGAATACACCCCTTAGCTTATCTATATGTTCTGTTATGTATGTAAAATCTGGTACTAAAGCATCAAATCCGTTAACGTCACTTGATGGCTTTTCACTACCAATATCGATTAAATATAAATCTTTATCAGTTTCAAATACATACATATTTTTGCCTACTTCACCGAGGCCGCCCAAAGCAAAAAACTTATAATTTACCATATTAAAACTCCTTACAAATGTTTTTTACATTTCTATATTAACATTTTTTTAAATATTATCAATTGATAATTTTAAGAATGGTTAAAAACACCCTAAACTTGTGTATAATATATGTATGCCTAAGTATAATTACCCAATTAAACGTAAGCCATTTGAACAAAGAAAGATATCAACTTCTAATAGAGGTATGCTTTTTGAAGAGCTAATTAATGAGACAAATGATCAATATATCAAAAGAGATATAGCTATCATTTATAAGAAACCAATCCCTATTCAAATTGTTAATGTAGACTATCCTTCAAGATCTATGGCTAAGATTGAAGAGGCATACTATAAAACACCTTCAACTACCGACTATAATGGTGTATATAAAGGTTACTACATTGATTTCGATGCGAAACAGTGTAATTCAACCACATCATTCCCTCTAACTAACGTTCATAACCACCAAATTCTCCATCTAAACAGGATTGAGCGTCATGGTGGTATTGGATTCCTTCTTCTATACTTTAATAAACTAGGAGAGATTTATTTACTTCCTAACAAGGAATTAAATGAATTTGTAGAA
>JAILNJ010000154.1 GCA_024691665.1 Gammaproteobacteria bacterium
ACCACAATTCGATTTCCACACCTTCCTTAGTAACTATGTGAACTCCTATTCCCCTCATTACTTCCTTTTACTTATGTGTGTCGTACCAATGTCTTTCATTTTGTTCCGACACCCATCAATAGGAAAGAAGAATCTAACTAAATACCACTTTGTATTAGCTACACTAGTGGTTATGTCCTTACTTGATAGTGTTGACCATCAATTAGATTTATTTAAAGGCCAATACGTATTTGATGTAAATATCAGAAAAGTTATATGTATATTCTGCTACATGATTAAACCAACAGTAGCGATGTGCGTTGTATATACAATTGTTCCTAAAGATTCCAAGATAAGACATTTTATTTGGATTCCTTTAGCGGTCAACTTTATTGCATATTCATTTAACTTCTTCCCTGCTACATCATTCTTTACTATTACAGAAAATAATGAATGGATACAAACCGGACCGATAGATGGACTAGTCTATTTCGGTTTCGTTTCAGCAGGTATTTATGTCCTTCTTTTAATAGCGTTCTCTATCTATTCATTTAGAAGTAGGAACTTCTGTGAAGGATTCTCAGTTTTATTTTCTACAGCAATGGTTATCATCGGCTACATTGTTGAAGCAGCTAAATCTATATTCAACTTAGGTAATAACGCTATGGCAGTAGCCTGCTTATTCTACATGCTATTCTTAATTATTAAGTTTGCATCTTTTGATCCACTAACGGATTTACATAATAGACAAGCATTCTATGTTGATATTAGAGATGAAAAACGCATAAACGCTATTATTTCAATCGATACTAATGGCTTAAAAGAAATCAATGATAAATATGGTCACATTAGAGGAGATGAAGCTCTAAAAACCATTTCTGATAAAATCTCTCACTGTGTAAGAAAAGGCTCTATTGCCTATAGAGTGGGTGGGGATGAATTCGTTGTTACTTGCCAAGGATTTAGTGAAGAAAAAGTTAAAGCTATATGTGAATGTATTAGAGATAACATAAATAATAAAACTGAATTCTCTGTTTCTATTGGCTACGCTATGAGGGGAGAAGAGGATTCAATTAGACAAATGATTGTCCGCGCGGATAATATGATGTACCACAATAAAGCAGTCATTAAAGAAGAGTTAGAAAAGAATAAGACTGAAGAACACAGTGGTATGATTCCTCCAAAACCAATAGAAAGAACAAATATAAGAAAGAAAAAGAAATAAAGCATCGTCCTAAACAAGTGATGGTGCTTTTTTAACATTTAGAGCATTAAATTTTTATTTGTTCTTTCTTTTATGTAATATGGACTCAAAGAGGTAATTTGTTATGAGTATTTATGATTACAAGGTTAATGACTACAAAGGTAATGAAGTAGATTTATCTATTTATAAGGGAAAAGTTCTTCTTATTGTTAATACCGCTACTAAATGTGGATTCACTCCTCAATATGATGGATTAGAAGCTTTATACGCTAAATATAAAGATAAGGGATTTGAGATTTTAGACTTCCCATGCAATCAATTTTTTGCAC
The DNA here is from genome assembly GCA_024691665.1 of Gammaproteobacteria bacterium. GTDB lineage: Bacteria > Bacillota_I > Bacilli_A > Izemoplasmatales > UBA1188 > UBA1188. The sequence continues at coordinate 1,513 of JAILNJ010000154.1, forward strand.
AAGCTCCAGGAAGTTCTGAAGAAATCCATAATGCATGTGTATTAAGATTTATGATTGCCTTCCCACAATTTGAAAAGATTGATGTTAATGGTAAAAAAGAACATCCATTATATAGATACCTTAAAGATAACTGCCCAGTTAAAACAGGCAAGAATATCAAATGGAACTTCACTAAATTCCTAGTGGATAGAGATGGCAATATCGTTAATAGGTTTGAACCAACTGAAAAACCAGAAGAGTTTGAAGATAAGATTGCTGAATTACTATAGTTTAAAAAAGAAAGATTCGTGGAAATTAAGTCCCGAATCTTTTTTGTTTATTTAAATTCTAATGAATAGTTACTTATTTATTACTTATTAATAAAGGAAAATAATATAATAATTTCATGAGAAAAATAGGCGCTTTACTTTTATTATCTACATTCCTATTAACAGGATGTAACTTCGTGCTATTCACAAATGATGATAGTACAAAAATGACTTCTACAAATATTGAAATAGTCAATAAAACAAATGGAGAATATACTCTTAAAAACAATTATATGCCAGTGTGGTACATACAAGGTAGTGATGTACCTTATGTCGATGTTAAGGAATTTATTAACTCTTTAGATGGTTTCTTTAATGCTGAAAATATAACCAGTAGAGTGGATGTCTTTAATAGTGATTTTGCTATTTATGTTAATAGAAATTACCCTGTTATTTTTAACTGGGCAAATAACACAATCCAAACTGGAAGCTATTATAACTTCTATGGTTATTGTCTTTCAGGTGAAGGCACTAATTTTAGCCATCACTTATCTTCACAAAATGTTCTCTATTCTGGCAATAAAGCATTTAAAGCAAATCTAAATGATTATGATTTTGATATTTATTACCATAACAACAAATGCATTGTTCCTTTATTTTTGATGAACTCTTTATTCTGCTCATTAAATTATGTGAATGTTTTATATAACGGAGAAAAAGCATTTGTGTGTTATGCAGAACCTGAAACATTTGAAGAATATTATGATTGCAGTAGCAATAAGAAAAATATAAGTAGTGATCTTAGAAAGGCCGCTAATAACTCATTATTTTTCTTATTTGATACTTTTTATGGATTAAAACTAGAGAAGAATATTACTGATGGTTCTAAGGAATACGTTCCTCAAGAAGCTCTCTCTTTATTAGAACTTAACACTCCTCAAGATAACTTCCTTGGATATAAGAAAATAATAAATAAAACCCTAGATGATTTGCATACTAGAATTTCTATTCCTTCTTATTACTGCGATCCTCAAGAAAGTAAATTGACTCCTCAAGATATAGGAGAATTCTATACTAGATTTTTAGGTACTTCTGTCCTACTTAAGGATAGT
>JAILNJ010000054.1 GCA_024691665.1 Gammaproteobacteria bacterium
CCATTGCCGATCATAGCGTTATATCCATTTTCTTTAGCGCTCTTATCATTTTCCATATTTAATTCTTCAGCGATGAATGTGAAATCAGGATCAACTTCCTTAGCTTTACTGATAATCATTTCAAGTAATTCTTTTGGAAGAGCGTGACCCATATCAATTCTTGCGCCATCAATACCGAAGTTATTAATATAGTAAGGAATAATTGAACTTAAGAGTTCCCATAATTCCATATTCTTAACTTTACCTGGATACATATTGGATTTGATAGTATCGCATAAGATATAAGGATTATGTTTAATCTTTAAATATTTCTTTGTATCAACTGGATCATCAAGATACATTCTGAAGTATGTAACATCACTCCATGGTGGTTGGATATCGTTGATTTGATCAGAGAATGCAGGAGCAATCTTTAAATCAAATGCCTTTTCAATATTATCTAAGAATTCGATAGGATCTTTACCCTTAATAGTTTTAAATAATTCAGGATTAGTTTCTTTTGGATTCTTTTGGAACATCTTAATGTGTCTTAGTACATCTTCACTTTCATATACAGTCTTCATCCATTTAGGAGCAGGATAAGTAGTATCAGGAATAGATTCAACAAATGGAACTCTATAGTCTTTAGCCTCACTAGCTTTAATCCAATAGAACCAATCAGGGTGTTCCATAACGAGTTCTGAGTTAACACTATTAGTTCTTGGGATGATATCGATAGTTACTCTAATACTAAGCATATGGCAAGCTTCAACTAAAGCACCAAATTCTTCATCAACAGTCATCTTATCTTTGGTGATAGGATCTTTTAGCATTGGATCAAGTCTTGTGAATGATTCAACACTATATGGACTTCCAAGTTCACCTTTCTTATCTTTAAGTGAATATTTAGAAATTGGAAGAAGATATAAAACAGTTACACCCATTCTTCTTAAGAGTGGAAGAAGAGCGATAGTCTTAACGAATGTTCCAGTCTCTTTTAGTCCATTTAAATTAGAAATATCTAAAGAATAGCTTCTATCACTATCCCAAGAAGAAGATGTTCTAATCATTGATGAATATAAAGTAGCTTTCTTAATCCAATCACCATTAGTAGATTTAAGATTAAGTGCGCTTGATAATGATTTAGAGTAATCAACTTTATTCTTTTTATTTTTAAGTACATATTCTTCAATTACTGCAGCGTAGAATTCATAAGGATTAACCATTACTTCACCATTTGGAAGCACTTTATGGTCAATTGAATAGTCTTCAAGGAACCATAAATCAGGCACTGTATAATTGATAGAATCAACCTTTTCTTCTTTTAAAATTTTTAATAATTTCTCAAGATTTTTCATTAAATAAAACCCTCCGATTTAATTACACCATAATTGTATAACAATTTATTCTTATACACAATTAGGAAAATAATTAATATTTTTCAAGATTTTAGCCATTTAATTTAATTAAGTTCATTAAATTACACACTATATAGAAAAAATCGCAAAAATCTCATTAAATTTTAACTTGTGAAAATAATGTGAAAGAAAGACGAGAGTTGCACTCTCTTAAAGAGAGAGTGGACTCTCTTAACTATAAATAGTTATAGTGGTAGAATTGACTAAAGAATATTTTTAATAAAATATTCGGGAAGGGGAAAGAAATATAATGAAAGGCAAAGGCTTTTGGATTGTTTTTGTCTCAATACTTACAATAGCGGTAGGCGTATTTGCGTTTATCGCCATTAAGAGCAGCGCAAACAAAGTTCAAGTGTTTGCGGATACTGAGGCAAAGTATCAAACTAGATTTTTAAAACCAGAAGAATCAGATACTCCAGAAAACTCTACTGCAGAAGACGCAGTAGCTTTTGCGCTTTATACATTAACTCATACAAACAGTTATGAGATCATCACTGATGGTGAATCTAAAGCCTCTGTTGCAACTCAAATCGTTAAAGGTAAAAAGACAGTTATTGGTGATGAAGCTATTTGCTATTCTATGTCTTCTGGCCTTGTTAAGATGGGTGTTCAAAAATACTTTGTAAAGAATTCAGGCAAAGTATTCTATCGTGACTATGACACTATTAAAGGTGAAGAAGTTATTTGGAGTAATAACCCACCTAAGTGTGTATCAGAAAAGACTTACAGAAAGAGTTATGGTCAAGACCCATTCACAGGTAATAACTATATTATCTGTCCTGAAACAATAATTGATGGACAAATGGTTGATAAAGGTAATGGACTTTGGGGAATCAAACTCAATATGAAAACTGAGTCTGATTACACTCCATTCTGGTACCAAAGAGAAGTTGCGTCTAATGCATCATCATCTATGGTTCCTGAATTCCAACTTATTGAACTCGAATTTGTAGTTAATTCATCTTGGCAAATTCAATTCTTAAATATTCATGAAAAGTACGTAGTTAAGTCTATGGGTGTTAAAGCATTATCAGACACAACAGTTACTGACCATTACTATTACGACAACATTGAATTTGATAAAGATGATTATGCATATTTCAAACAATATAAAAATATGGTTCCATCAGACTATGAAGAAGAAAAGAAGGATGATGATATTTTAACTATGCTCACATCTTCTTTAATCAAGGAAGATGGAACAAACACTAACATTAAACTTGATTTAAATATTGATGGTGAAGAATTAAAAGGTGTGGTTGAATTAAACTTATCTGACCTCAAGAATATTAAAGCTAAAGGTGAACTCAATGAAATCTATTTTGAATACATTGATAACACCATCTATATATCATTAGGTGAAAACCTTAAAATTAAATCAGAAACTGAAAACTTAACTAAATTAATCTCTTTATTTGACGATGGAGATGGAGGCCTATCACTTGATGTTGATTCAATTATTAAAGCGATTAATAGTGGTGAAGTAGTTAAAGAGAATAATGTTTATAAAGTAAAGACTTCACTATCACTCGCTGATATTAAGATTAATATTTCATTCAGTACTGAATTTAATGAAGAGAATCACACTTATAAACTAATTAGCTTAAATGCTAACTTAGCAGTTGGTGATATGCCTGTATCAGTTGATGCTTCAAGCACTACTGAATCAGTTAAAACTAGAGACCTTTCAAAGTATCAAGATTTATCTAACTTAGATTATGTATTTGAATATGCATCAAAACTCATCCTTTATAAATCTGCATCTATCGATTTAAATGTAGACTATAAAGGTATTTTAGCTAATGTAGAAGTTGAAGGTTCACTAAATGAATCACTTCAATTAAACGCTAAAGCTAAAGTTGAGTATCAAGGAAAAGAAGTTGAAGTATCAGTTAAATATAAGAATGACATTATTTATATCGACTTCTATAACATTCACTTAAAATCAACTATCATCAATATCCTTGATATGATTAAGAAGTATTCGGGTATTGATTTAACTCCAATTCTAGTAAGTGGACCAACTATTGATACATCAAGTCTTGATATTAAGACTATCATTGTCGCAGTACTTTCATTAGACTTTGATCAATTTATTAAAGATTTCACATTAAATGAAGAAGAATTAAATACTACAGTTGACCTATCTTCAGTATTAAGCACTCTAAAAGAAATCAACTTAGTATTAAGAAATAAAGATGGTATCGCAGTTGAGATTAACTACGATGAAATTAAAGCTAATGCCTTAATTAAACCACTTGAATCATATGAACTATTAATCGATACACAAGCTTATTCAAATATTAAAGAAATCCAATATTTAGTAGATGACATTATTTCACTCGTTGATAAGAAAGCTTTATCACTTATCGCATCCGCAGAATATAATGGACTCTTAATTAACGCAAATGTCCTCGCTGATTTCAATAGCTCAATTAAACTTGACGCAGAAATCATCCTTACATATGAAGACAAACAAGTAAAACTCTACGTTAAGTATATTGATGATTCAATCTATCTAAGCATTGGAAACATCAATATCAAAGTTACTAAGGATTACTTATTCGAACTCTTAAGTAAGTTTGGAGTTGAATTAAACTTAGACCTTGATACTAATATCTCAGTAGAAAAGATTTTAGGTATTGTCCTTTCACTTGACTACAATAAATTAATTAAGACACTTGAATTTGAATCACAAAAGATTTCCATTAACTTAGATTTATCTGACTACATTGAAATCTTAAATGATCTTCAAATTATAATTAACAATACAAAAGAACCAGGATTCAGTGTAGAAACTAATTTCTACCATGTATCTGCGTCACTTACTGCCCTAGATTCAGTAAGAATTGGTATCGATAAAGATTACCAAGACTTATCTCAAGCTAACTTCTTAATTGATGAAGTATTAGAACTTATCGAAAAGAAAGCTTTATCAATTGATTTATCTTTAAATGTTAAAGAATTAAATATTAACGTTACTGGTGAAGTTTCATTCAAAGATGAAATTATCGCAAACGTAAAAGCTATCATTGAATCTAATGGTTTAAGTAAAACTGTTGAAGTTAAATTCGTAAACAATACAATCTATCTTGATATCGAAGGTATTAAGTTATCAATTAGTATCTCTGACCTTATGACATTGCTCGCTAAGGCCGGAGTAGAACTTGATTTAAATTCTACTGATATCTCTATTGAAAGTATTTTAGGAATTATCTTCAGTATTGATTTAGATAAGTTAATCAAAGAATTCACTATCGCAGATAAAGAAATCAAATTATCCTTAAATGTTTCGGACTTCATTAGTGAACTCAATGAACTCGATATTATGATCAAAGAGTGAAAGTGATAAGCCTAAGCCTTCAGTTTCATCTTTAATCATAATATCGAGTTCATTGAGTTCACTAATGAAGTCAGAAACATTTAAGGATGAAACTGAAGGCTTAAGTTTATCACTTTCACTCTTTGATGTATTACTCAAAGTTAAACCTGTAGATGAAGTAAACGTTGAAGTATCAGATGACTACAACAATATTTCATTCGCAAGCTTTATCTTAGATGATGCACTCTTAATCGTTAAGAATAAGAAGGCAGAAGCTACCATATCCATTAAAGTATTTAACTTGGATGTTAACGCTCATCTTTATGTAGATTTCAATGAATCACTCAAGTTAAATGCAGTTATTGCATTAACTAATGGAGTTGATTCAAAGGAACTTGAAGTAACATTCTTAAATAACACAATCTATCTAACTATTGATGATATCAATGTAAAGATTACAGTTGAAGAATTAATTAGTTTACTTAATGAATTCGGTGTAGACACTGAATCAGTAATGTCTAAGCTTAATTCATCTGATTTAAGTCTTGAAGATATCATCGCAGTAATCTTCAGTTTAGACTTCAAGAAGATTGTGAAATCATTCAATATTAATGAAAACAATATCAACCTTTCACTTAATCTGTCTGACTTCATTGAAGCGCTCAATGATTTAGTGATTTTAGTAGAAAATACTGAACATGGTTTCGATCTATCAGTTAACTTCTATGAGATTAACGCTCAAGTATTATG
>JAILNJ010000058.1 GCA_024691665.1 Gammaproteobacteria bacterium
ACTGGTGATAATGAAGATAAGTACACATTCTATTTAAATTATATTTATACTAATTTCATTGTTACTAGAAATAGTAGTGCTAATGCTGATTGGGATCATGTTTGGGACCAAACTGCAGATACAAGTTTGGTTGACCAACCACATCCTCAATCTGGAAATGCTACATCTTATTCAAGTAATAGCTATACATATTATATTTGGAATAGATGGTCAACATGGGATACAGGCCATGAAGTTAAACATTTCAATGGTACTTGGTAAAAAACATTATTAATTAATCATTCCTTAATGGGAGGGTTTAAATGAAAAATAAATTTTGTATTAAAAAAATATTTATATTAATACTATCGATTGTGGCGGTATTAGTTCTTGCTTCTTGTAATAAGAAGACAGGACAAACTACCACCACAAAAGATGGTGGTGGAAGCGGAAGCACAACTAATGAAAACGGTGAAATAGTTGCGACTTACTACATATCTTTTTATACAGGTGATGGTGCTACACAAATCGAAAAGATGACTGGTATAAAAGCTGGTGATAAGATTACTAAACCTGAAGATCCAAAATATCCTTACCATCAATTTGAAGGATGGTATACAGATTTTGGTACTTTTAAGAATGAATTTGTGTTTGATACTATGCCTGCTAAAAATTTAGTTTTATATGCGAAATGGTCTGAAACTATTTCAGATGATACTATTGCCGCATATGAACAAAAACTAGCGGAGACATCAGAAGAAGGCCATTTATATATCCATTATTTAAGATTTAATAATAATGCAACAGAATATGAAGCACTAAATCTTTGGATATGGCCTTATGGATTTACTGGAAGAGTATTTGATTGGAATAGAGATAATAGTGGAAACATCTTGGTTGATGATGTAGCTGGTGCTACAGCTGATATCGATTTAACTCAAGCATATACTGATGCTGGAAAAGATGGTCACCAATCTATGAAATTCTTAAGTCATACAGGAACTAGTTATGCTTCAAATGATATTAAGAATGAATCACTATACTCTAATCCTAAAATTGGATTCTTAATTGTTTATGAAGATTCAAAGGATTCAGGAACACACTGGAGATCTGATGGTAATGCTGACCAATTATTCTTAATCAAAGATGCGTTATGGGATAATGGTAGTTTACATATCTTCTGTGTTCAAGACAATGTATCTAGTTTTGTATATCATATAACAGAACAAAAACAAGTAGTTAACCCATACGCAAATGATGATGGTTCTCATGTATCAGTTGGTGGTGTTAATAGTAGTGAAATCTTAACACTAGAACATGGTACTCAATTATTTGATACATGTACTGGCGTAGGTTATCAAATTATGGTTTCATCATTTGCTGATAGTAATAATGATGGTATGGGTGATATTAGAGGTATCATTGAAAACTTTGATTACCTTAAGAGTCTTCATATAGATGTATTATGGTTAACTCCAATTCAACTCTCAGATAGTTATCACGGTTATGATATTATCGACTATAAACAAGTTGACCCTAAGTTCGGTACACTTGATGATTATAAAGAATTATTAACATTAGCTCATCAAAATGGAATGAAAGTAGTAATGGATTTAGTATTAAATCATACATCTACAAATAACATTTGGTTCCAAAACTCAGCTAAGCTTGTGGTAGAAGATGGAATAGATTATCGTAACTTCTATCAATGGAGAAATCATGAAGTCGAAACTAACTTAAGTGGAGACTGGTATCCATATAGTGAATATGCTTATTCATATTATGGAAAGTTCTCACCATCAATGCCTGAACTTAACTATGACTACCAAGGTACTAGAGATGCGATAGTAGATGTTGCTAAGTACTGGCTTGGAATCTTAGGTAATGGTAGTGGCGTAGATGGATTTAGAATTGATGCTGTTAAACATATCTATATGGCAGATGAAGTTAAATCAGAATCAACTGATATCATCATCAATGACTATGATGAATCAACTAAATCTGATTACAGCAGTAACTTAACTAAGAATATTAACTTCTTTACATATTTCGCAAATGAGATTAAGGCAGATTATCCTAACTGTTATCTTGTTGGTGAAAACTTTGATGGACATGCATATAATGTAGCTCCATACTATAGTGCATTTGATGGTATGCTTGACTTCTATATGTATTACAATTTCGGTGAAATTGCATCATATAACTCATCGGCTGCATCTAAGGCAGGTGGTGCTACATCTAGTGATGGATCACTTCCAAAAGGACCTAATACTAATAAACTTAGAAGTGGTGAATGGGATTATGAATCTATGCTTGGTACTGAAATGGCATATTCTAAATATGGCCTATCTGGTACTTCAAACAATAATAATGATGTAGTTGATTCAATGTTCACATCTAACCATGATATACCACGTCTAGTTAATAATATGGTTAGAAACTATAGTGGTTCATCTTGGAGTGCTGGAACTGTAGATTCATCTAATTCGGCTAAAGCTATCACATATGCTAAAGCTACTATAAGTACAATGCTTATGATGCCAGGTATTACATATATTTATTATGGTGATGAACTTGGTATGAGTTCTAACTATGGCCCAGGTGAAGATAAGAATAGTCCACACATTGATAGACAATATAGACAACCATTTAAATGGACTACAGCGTCTAAAGAAAATGGTGGAAGCAAGTATATTACTAACTTCTCAATAAGTGGTGATACTACACTTTATGTAACTTGGGATACATACAACCAAGCACTTAAGGGTGTGAATGAACAAAAGACAGATAACACATCTATCTTATCTAATACTATGTATTGGACAAATGTTAAATCAACTGACCCAGTTATTAGATATGGTGATTATAAATATGCACCAGTTAAATGGAATAATTCAGTTGATCAAAACTTATTTGCTTTCACAAGAACTTATGAAGGAACTACATATTGGGTAATAACTAACTTCTCACAATATGACTATAACGTAAGTTCACTATTCAGTTCATCTAATAAAGTTATGTATGTATCAATTGGTGCATCAGCTGATCACCTTCCATCAGGTGGCACAATCGTTGTGAAACTATAGAGGTGCCAAATGAAAAGAAGAACACTAAATATATTAAAAGGAATTATGCTTGTCTTCTTACTAAGCTTAGCTGCTTGTAAGAAGACTAAGCCAAATACCACAAAGACAACAGTATCACCTACTGAATCTATAACTAATTCAAGCGGTGATACAACTTCAAAGAATGTAACGAATCTTAATGCACCAACTAATCTATCAGTTGATGATTCGGGAAGACTCACATTCTCAAGAGTGACAGATGCACAAAGCTATGAAATAGAAATTAATGGTATAACTGTCACTAATAAATTCGCAAACTATGACCTACTCTCTTTAAGTACTCTTCCAGCTAATGGAACATTTACCATTAAAGTAAGAGCGGTATATAACGATATAAAGAGTGATTGGTCAAACAGTATATCTTATACATATAATGGTTTCAAACTTAATAATCCTACTATTCAAGGAGTAGAAAATAATAAACTTAAATTTAGTGCATCATTTAATACTTATACTGGAATTACTTCTCCAGTTGTAATAGTTGAGGTTGATGGAGTTCAAAATGCTTTATCAAGTGGTACACAAGAATATGATTTATCTCTCCTTGTAGGAAACAAGAATGTAGCTATATTTGTTAAAGGTGATGGAGTCTATAATAAAGACTCTGACAAAGTAAAGTTTGCATATAATGGCTCAACTCATAAACTCGCATTTGAAGCACCTAAAAATGTCCATATGGAAGGAAATGTGCTCAAGTTCGATAAAGTAGAAGGAGCTAATATCTACTACTTCAAAGATGTTTATAATACAGTAACTTATTTGTCTGGTAGTGATATCAATTCATTATCTAAAGATTTAAACAATAAATTCTTAGTTAAATCAATGTGGGCAGGCAATACTGATTTAAACATTGAAAACTCTCTAGAATCAAGTGTTGTATATTTTAGTTCTCATTCTGGAAGCGAAGAAGATCCGTTCTTAATCACAAGTGCTTCAGAACTTAGATATATTGAATACTATGAATCAATAGGAGAAGCTAAGTATTATAAACTTTCAAATGATATTGAATTTGAAAATTATAACCCTCAAGCTGATGAAGAATATTCAAACTTCTATAACCTTGGAAGTTTATCTGGTTCGCTTGATGGAGATAATCATTCAATTAAAAATATCGTAGTATATTTCAAAGATGGTTATAGTTCAATCTTTGATTCAATCACTCCAACAGGTGTAATTAAGAATTTAAAGATTGAATCAACCAAGTGGAGAACTTGGACAAACAGAACTAACGATGGAATTATGCATGAAAAAGGTGGTAATGTCGCAATACTTACTTACCAAAATAGAGGCTTAATTGAAAATGTAACATTAGTATCTGGAAGTGTTACTGCAGCAAAAGATGGAGCTGCAGGACTTGTAACTATCAATAAAGGTACAATTAAAAACTGCACAATTAATCAAGATTTCACAATTTCTGGTGTAAATGAAACTGGTGGATTTGCAATCATTAATGAAGGTACTATTCAAAGATGTATCAATAGTGGAACTATTAATGGTTCATACATAGTAGGTGGTATCTGTGGACGTAACCAAGGTTTAATTAATGAGTGTGGAAATAATGGTGCAGTAAACGGAAATATCTATACTGGAGGTATAGTTGGTTATAACTATAACCTTGATGTAGACGGAAAGATGGAATCAGATACAATGGTTAAAGCTTGCTTTAACAAAGGTAGAGTCACAGCTGTATCTTATGTTGGAGGTATCGCAGGAAGAAATGGTTCTGATGGTTTAAATGAAATTGGTGGAACAACTAAAGTATATGCAAACGCTGGTATTTATGGTTGCTACAACCAAGGAACTATCTCAGGACTTGTATCTGTTGCGGGTATCGCAGGCGATAACTTCACATGGTGGAATGACCAGACTGATGATGGATTTGGCCTAAGAGGTTGCTATTCATCAGGTGATATCAACCATTTAGTGGATGGATTCCAAAGCAATAGAATTTATCTTTCAGTTGATAACTGTTCTTGGGCTTTATCAGATAATGTAGAAATTAGAGCATATATGTGGGGTTCAAATTGGAACAATAATTGGCCTGGAGAAAAGATGGAGAAAACTACAATAGGTGGTGCAACATTCCTCTATGTAGATATGCCAACAGGTATATCAATGAACAATGTCACAGGTCTTAAGTTCTCGCGTGTAAGCCAACATGGTTATCAAACAGAAGATGATGTATTTAACTCTACTGAAGATATAACTGATATAAGTGGTACAAATACTGCAATCTACTATATTAGTTCACACTTTAGTACTGCATCACTTAAGTATCAATCAGCTGCGGCTATCGCAACTTCAAATAATAAGATTGATCACTGCTATGCTAAAACTACTACACTTGGTGGAACTAGTGAGAATCTTGCTTTATATGTAGGTGGTTCCGCAACTAATTCAAGTTTACTTGATGGAGTAGAACTTAAAACTATTTCAAGTAGTTTAAATTCTATATTCATAAATGAAGAAATATTTGTTGATCAAGACAATAAATATCCAATCTTAAAATGGGAAAAGGAGGAAAACTAGATGAAGAAACTATTAACGTTATTTCTAATGATTACGTGTCTTTTTGGACTAGTTAGTCTATCTGGTTGTTCTAAAGAGAAAAGACTTCCTAACCCAAGAGGAATGGATATTGTAGATGATTATTTTATTTGGGATCCTGTAGAAGGAGCTGATGGATATCTAATCTATTTTAATGATGATCTATCTGATAGATTCTATACAGTTGAGACAGAGCTCTATATGTATGATGATGAAATAGTATCATCGCTTAAATCAGGTGAAGATAACTATATGTTTATTAGAGCTATCAATCTTGATAAGAATAATCTTCCAGTCAATGTTTCAGATAGAAGCTTAATCATCTTTAACTTCTCGAGACAACTAAACACTCCAAACAAAGTTGGATATAAGAATGAAAAGTTTAGTTGGAGAAGTGTATCTGACGCTAAAGACTATAAAGCTTTAGTAAAAATTGAAGGAGAAGATGAAGGTAAATTATATGATATGGACTGGTCAACTGGTACATCATCAGTTACTGGTACAATCAAAGATTTACCTGATGGACAAGTATATCATGTATCAATTGTCGCAGTA
>JAILNJ010000062.1 GCA_024691665.1 Gammaproteobacteria bacterium
TCTAGAGGAACATTCCTCGCATATGAGAATGATTTTTTCTCTCATCGGCCACTCCCCATCTAAATAATGTCTATGGATTTTTTATCTCCAAAAGAAAAATTAATTGTTAGACTATTTTATTTAGAAAACCTATCAGTTCCAAAGATATCTGAAGGTTATGGAATTACTAAATATGCGGTCTATAATATACTAAAAAGAGCTAAAAAGAAGATCAAAGATAATATTTAATAAAATATTACTATTGACAATATTGGATGATATTTATAAAATTATTTAGATGGGGAGTGGCCGATGAGAGAAAAAATCATTCTCATATGCGAGGAATGTTCCTCTAGAAACTATACAATTATGAAGAATACTCAATCAAAAGAAAGAGTATCGCTTATGAAATATTGTAAGAAATGCAATAAAAGGACTCTGCATAAGGAAAGCAGATAAGGAGTATTTTATGACAAAAGAAACTACTAACGAAAAGACAACTAAAAAAGAAAGTACAACAAAACGTGTTATGGCCTTCATTAAAGAAGATCATCCTTTTGAAAACTGGGTATTATTTGTTCTTGCAATCATCTTACTTGTAATCGCTATTTACATGTTAATTGCAGCAGCATCTGATAAGAACACTTTTGCTGATACATATTTCAATATCGCTAATTCAGGTTGGGGCATCTTCAATAAGCCTTGGAAAGTAATTACTATTTCTTCAGTAATTATCGCTGTTGCTGCCGCTGCTATGCTTTATTCAGTATGGCCTGTATTTAAACCTGCATTTAAAGAAATGAAGAATGTTACTTGGACTAAAGCTGGTGATTTATTCAAGAACTCATTAACAGTTTTATTATTCATCGCTTTCTTAACTGTATTATTCTATCTCTTCGATTTAGGTTTAATTCCACTATTTAGATTAATTTTTGGTGAATAATATGGCAAACGAAAAACGTTGGTACATTGCACAAACTTATTCTGGAAAAGAAGATAGTGTTGCTGAAAATTTAAGATCTCGTATCAAAATGCTTGATATGGAAGAACAAATCTTCAGAGTACTTGTTCCAGAAGAAACAATCGTAGTTGAAACTAAAGACGCTAAAACTGGTGCAGTAACTAAGAAAGAAAAAGTACAAAAAGTATTCCCTGGATACGTTTATGTAGAAATGATCGATAATGATGACTCTTGGTGGGTTGTCAGAAACACTCCTGGTGTAACTGGATTCTTAGGATCAAGTGGTAAGAAAGCAAGACCTATTCCAGTACCAGATGAACAAATTGAACCAATCCTCAAATCTCAAGGTATTGTTAAACAAGCTGAAATTAACTTTGAAGTTGGTGACTTTGTTACTATGGTTAGTGGACCATTCAAAGATCAAACTGGTCAAGTACTTGATATTGATCTTGAAAACAAATCTTGTACAGTTGAAATTGAATTCATGGGTCAAATGACTGGTGTACCAGTAGACCTAGCTGATGTTCAATGCATTAAATAATAAAAAAAGATAGCCTGGCTATCTTTTTATTTTGTTAAAATAAATGTAAAATATTTGAGTAGATTTATTTTTAAAAGGTGAATTATGAAAACTGAAGACGAAATCTTAAAAGAAACCAAGAAGCAAAAGAGAAGAAATGCCTTTCTAGATATATCAGGAAGTTCATTCTTATTACTTTCTCTTATCTTCTCTTTAACCGCATTGATGAGAATAATAAAAGAAGGAGACATTGGGGCAAAGATATTCTATCTTATAGCCTTTGTTTCTTTCGCATTAGCTAAATTCTTTAAGTTCTTTAAAACTAAGAATAAGACAGAAAAAGCTAGACTTCTTACTCTATTCATTTATTTAACTTTAGTAGGAGTTGCTGCATTTATTCTTCCTGTTGAATACTTATTTATTTCATTAATTGCATTCGCAGTATCAATTATTATTAATGGAATCTTTAGATTCTTTAATAGAACTGGAAGAGATATCGTATTTGGAATTATCGCAATTGTATTTGCTGCTCTAATTATTGTTGTTGGTATTTTAGTTGGTCCTACTAATCCTAAACTAGTCGCAACTGTATTAACTTTAATCTTAATGTATCTTGCGTTTATTGAAATATTCGCAGTATCATTTGCTCAATTAAGACTTAAATTATTAATTAAGATTATGAGAAAAACATATGTGGGAGAAATCCTATTTGCCCTCCTCACATTAACTGTCGCATCATCTTTAATTTTCACATATATGGAACCATCTATGTCTAATTTAGGAGATGCATTCTGGTACTGTTTCGCTGTTATCACAACTATTGGTTTTGGTGATTTTGCCGCGGTAACATTTACTGGAAGAATCTTAACTGTAATATTAGGTTTATTTGGTATTATTTTAGTCGCAGTTATCACATCAATTATCGTTAATTTCTATAATGAAATTTCACTCACAAACACAGAAAAGAAGAAAAAAGAATAATGATTAAATGTGCAATATTTGATTTAGATGGAACACTAGTAAACTCGATGGAATATTGGAGTATAGTTCCATCTAAATTTTTGGAGAATAACGGAATAAAAGTAGAAGATAAAAAGTCACTTAGTGATATGTTTTTATCTATGTCTTTACTTGAGTCGTCTAAGTACTTTAAAGAGACTTATAAATTTTCTAAATCTATTGAAGAAATAGCCCTAGAAATTGATAGGGTTATGGAAGAATATTATTTAAATAATGTGACCCTAAAATCAGGCATAAAAGAGCTACTTGAACTTCTCTATTCTAAGGGTGTAAAAATGGCTATCGCAACTGCGACAGATAAGTTCTTAGTTGAGGAAGTTGTTGAGAAATTAGGTATTAAAAAATACTTCGATTTTATCATCACTTCTACTGAAGTAGGCTCATCTAAAAAGAACCCATTAATCTACCAAAAATGCTCAGAATTCTTTAACGCAAAAGAGACTGAATCAATCATATTTGAAGACCTTCCTTATGGTATTATTTCAGGTAATTCAGTAGGTTTCCATACAGTTGGTTTATATGATGAACCATCTAATCACTTACAAGATAAAATCAAAGAAAACGCAGAACTATATTTCCTCGATTTAGATAAGGAAAATATAACTAAAATAAAAGACTATTTTAATTTATAAATTAAGGTCTAAAAAACTAATATTAAAAAATGTTTGACATATAATATATATTATTATAAAATAATAAAGCGCGTGTGAAATAGCGCATGTGGAAGAGGTAGATGTCCTCAAATACAACCACGACATGACTAGGAGGAAAACAATCATGGCAAAAACATTAAAAACAGTTGTGAAATTGCAAATCCCTGGTGGAAGAGCTACTCCAGCTCCACCAATCGGACCAGCACTAGGACAAGCAGGAGTTAACATCCAACAATTCTGTACTCAGTTCAACGACCGCACTAAGGACATGGCTGGATCAATTGTTCCTGTAGTAATTAGCGTATTTGATGATAAGAGTTTCACTTTTATCACAAAGACTCCTCCAGCATCTGATTTACTCAGACAAGCTGCAGGCATTCAAAAAGGTGCTCATACACCTAACAAAGAAGTTGCAGGTACAGTAACAAGAGAACAAGTTAGAGCTATCGCTGAAAAGAAGATGCCTGACTTAAATGCTAATGATATCGAAGCTGCAATGAGAATCATCGAAGGATCTGCTCGTCAAATGGGCATTAAGATCACTGAATAATAAGGTTAAAGGAGAAATTTACAATGGCAAAGAAAGGTAAAAAGTACACTGAAGCCTTAGCTAAGTTTGATTCTAAGCAAGCTTACAGTGTTGAAGAAGCAGTAAAACTTGTTAAAGAACTTTCATTCGAAAAGTTCGATGCAACAGTAGAAATCGCGTTCCGTTTAAATCTTGACCCAAGAAAAGCTGAACAAAACTTAAGAGGTGCTTTCGTGCTTCCTAATGGAACAGGTAAGACTAAGAAAGTTTTAGTATTCGCTAAGGGTGACAAAGCAAAAGAAGCTGAAGCTGCTGGTGCTGATTATGTTGGCGATGCTGAATATGTAGAAAAGATTATGAAAGGTTGGTTCGACTTTGATACAGTTGTAGCTACACCTGACATGATGGCTACAATCGGTAAACTCGGTAGAGTATTAGGTCCTAGAGGCTTAATGCCAAACCCAAAAACTGGAACAGTTACAATGGATGTTACTAAAGCTGTAGCAGACGTTAAAGCTGGTAAGGTTGAATATCGTGTAGACAAAGTTGGAAACATCCAATTAGGTCTTGGTAAAGTTTCATTCTCTGCTGAAAAATTAGCTGAAAACGTAAACTTCACAATCGATTTAATCTCTAAGCTAAAACCTACTACTGTTAAGGGTACATTCATTAAGAACATTACCATTTCTTCAACTATGGGCCCAGGCGTTAAAATCGTTATCGCTCAATAGTTAAAGAAAAACAAAAAAACAGAATATTTATCGAAGATAGCTGGTGTGCTTAAGCACTTAATTCCCCGCTGAGATTTACAGATAAAATGATTCATTTTACCTCTTTCTCTCTAGGGAAAGGGGTTTTATTTATTAAGGAGAAAATATGGCTGCAAATAAAAACATTATTGCAATGAAAGAAGAAGCCGTTAATGCTCTTGCATCTAAGATGGGCGAAGCTAAGTCTTATATTCTTTGTGAATATGCCGGACTTACAGTTGTTCAACTTGAAGAATTAAGAAAGCTTTTAAGAAAAGAAAATTGTTTATTGAAGGTCGCAACAAACAATACTATCAAGAGAGCTTGCGCTAAAAACGGTTTTGAAGAATTGAATGATACTGAAGGACCATCATGTGTTATTTTCTCTAATGGAGAATCAACAGATGGACCAAGAATTGCATCTCAATTCGCAAAGAAAAACAAAAAACTCAAGATGAAAGATGGTGTTGTTGATGGAAAATACTACAACGATAAAGAAATCGTACAAATCGCATCACTCCCAACAAAACAAACTCTCATCGCTATGGTTGCTGGTGGCTTATATCAACCAATCCAACAACTCGCACTTGGCTTACATCAATTAGCTGAAAAGCTTGAAGGTGAAGCTGCCTAATTATTAAAAATAAGGAGAAAAATTAAAATGGCAAAATTTACTAAAGAAGAATTCATCGAAGGATTAAAAGAAATGACATTACTCGAGATCAAAGATCTCGTTGACGCTATGAAAGAAGCATTTGGTGTAGATCCAACTGCAGTTGCTGTTGCTGGCCCAGCTCAAGCTGCTGCTCCAGCTGAAGAAGAAGGACCAAAAGAAGTATCAGTTATCCTTGAAAATGCTGGTGCATCTAAAGTTGGTGTTATCAAAGTTATCAGAACTATCACTGGTCTTGGCTTAATGGAAGCTAAAGCTATCGTTGATGCTGCTCCTAAAGCTGTTAAAGAAAACGTTAAACCAGAAGAAGCTGAAACTATCAAAAAGCAACTCGAAGAAGCAGGCGCTACTGTTTCTGTTAAATAGTTTAATGCTTATTAAAAATGCAGGCATGTCCTGCATTTTTTTATGCCTTTTGTGATATTATACATATGAGGTAGTTATATGTTTGATGTACATGAATATGTAAAACTAATAGTTGAAAGAAAAACGAATCAATTATTATACAATATTGAAACTGAAGAATTTAAGTTTGTTACTCAGAAAGAATTAAATAAATCTGAGTCTTATTACATACAAAATCTTCACAAATATATAATGCTTTATGTACCTTCTAAACAAGAATTACTTAATATGTCTCGTTTCTTCATCATCCAACATTATGATGAATTTGAAGAATACTTTAAATCACCTGCTGAACCTAGTTATCCTAAATTATTAAAGTATATAAAGGATCAT
>JAILNJ010000092.1 GCA_024691665.1 Gammaproteobacteria bacterium
TGCATGTGGTTATAATATCGAGTTATTAAAATCACAAATAAAAGAATTTAGTCCTTTATATGTCTATACCATTGAAAGACACCAAGATTTAGAAAATGAATTTAAGAGTGTTAAGTTTTTCTTTGGCGAAAATGGATTAAAGAATCTAGTTAAAGTTAATGAAAACTGTATGGTTTTAAATGCGCTAGTAGGTTCATCTGGTTTAGTACCTACTTTAGAAGCTATTAAATCTCATAAGAAAGTACTCCTCGCAAATAAAGAAACTTTAGTTACTGGCGGAGAAATAGTTAAAGAATATTTAAAGAAATATGATGGTAAACTCTATCCAATCGATAGTGAACACACAGGTTTATGGGAATTAATCGATGAATACGGAAGAGATAATATTAAATATTTAACCATTACCGCATCAGGTGGCGCATTTAGAGATACACCTCTTAATAAACTAAAGAAAATGAAGAAAGAAGATGCACTTAAACATCCTAACTGGAAGATGGGAGCTAAGATTACTATTGATAGCGCAACAATGATGAATAAAGTATTTGAGCTTATTGAGGCACATTATTTATTTGATATGCCTATGGATAGAATTAATGCATTAATCGATAGAACATCTCAAGTTCATGCGTTAGTTACTTTAAAAGATGGTTCAACTAATTTAGCGCTTGGCGCAGTATCTATGAGAAACCCAATCGTAAGAGCTTTATATTATCCAGAACTTAGATACAGGACTGAATCAGGTAAACTTGGAAATATTAAGTTTGAAATGATTGATGAATCTAGATATCCATCATTTGGCTTAGCTAAGAAAGTAATGGATTTAGGCGGACTTTATCCAACTATTTTAAATGCGGCAAATGAAGCTGCGGTTAAACTATTCTTAGAAGATAAAATAGAATATACAAAGATCTATGAAATAAATAATTTATCTCTTGTCAAATACCAACCTAAAGAGGCATTAACTTTAGAGAATATTTTAAAGTATGATAAGATAGTTAAAGAATGGGTTTTAAAAACCTATGGAAAGGAGAATTAGCCTATGGTAGTAGTATATATACTTATATTTATATTAGTATTAGGCCTAGTTATATGTTTCCATGAACTTGGCCATTATTTTTGGGCTAAGAAATATGGAATCTTAGTAAACGAATTTGCGTTCGGCATGGGTCCTAAACTATTTTCAAAGAAAAAAGGTGAAACATATTGGTCTATAAGAGCCTTCCCTATTGGTGGATTCTGCGCAATGAGCGGAGAAGAAGTAACTGACTCAATGCTTAATCCTGGAGATAAGGTTAAACTTGTGCTCGACGATGAAAAGAAAGTTACTAAGATTGTTATGTCTTTAGATTTAGAAGAATATAAAGACATTGAAACTACAACTGTAGAAAAAGCTGACTTATTTGGTAAAGACATGGCACCTCTTTATATTAACAATTTAGAAGTTAAAAGAGATGCGGTAGTAGTAGTTGGCAAAACTGAGAACCAAATAGCTCCTGAAGAGAGAAACTTCTTCACTAAAGGTGTATGGAAGAGATTCATGGTGTGCCTTGGTGGACCACTCAATAACTTTATCTTAGGTTTATTTGTATTCCTTCTTATGGCTTTTATTATGGGAGTGCCTAATTATAAGACTAATAAAGTTAATGAAGTATCTGGCCCAGCCGCAGTTGCGGGTATTCAGAAGAATGACTCAATTATTAAGATTGGTGACTATGAAATAACTACTGAGAATGGATTTGGAGAAGGTGCTGGATCTATTTCAAATGCCGTTCATAGTACAACTGATAGAAAGTTAAATATTACTTATACAAGAGATAATCAAGAATATAATACTGTTGTTTATGCATCATATGTATTTAACGCGCTTGGTTTCGCATCATACAGCGATGATATCAATGATTCTAATTATCAAGAATTAAAAGTAATGGTTCAAACTAAAGCCGCACTAGGCGGTACTAATAAGACTAAAGCTTACCAAGCTCTTAATGGTCTTAGAAACGGAGATATTATTTTAAAGATTACTTACTATGATAACGATAATCTCTCTAAAACATATGAATTTAATACTTGGGAAGAATTATATGCTTTCGCACTTAACGACGCAAAAGAAGGCGGTAGCGTTGAAGTTACTTATAAGAGATTAGATACAGAGTCTAATACTTATAAAGAATATACTACTGGTAAATATAATATCTATTCTGAGAAAGTATTATCTAGTCAAGGATATGAAGCTGCATATAAACAAATAGGAGTAGGTGCTCCATCTAAATTCTCATTCTTTGGATCTATCTGGAATGGCATCAAATACTTCGGTAAAGCAGCTGGAACTATCTTCTCAACTTTATGGCTCCTCTTCACATCAAAAGAAGTAGGAATCAAAGATATGGGTGGATTTATTACTATCCTTAATCAAACAGCGACATACGCTGCAGGAGGCTTCACATCACTCCTATATTTCATTGGTTTACTCTCTGTGAATCTAGGTATTGTGAACTTACTTCCAATTCCTGCCTTAGATGGTGGTAGAATCCTATTCTTACTCATTGAAGGCATATTCAAGAAAAAAATTAATCCAAAAGTAGAAACTATAATAGTTAACGTGGTATTTTGGGCTTTAATGGCATTTATTTTGTTTATTTTAGGCCAAGATATCTTCAGGTTAATCATCCAATTACGCTGATTTTAGCGGTCAAAATATTTTTTCAAAAAAAAATTAAAAAAAGTGAAAATTGGGTGTTGACATCCTATTTTCTTTATAGTAGAATAATAGAGCGCGTGAGTAAAACTCTAGCGCAAAAGATTGGTCTTTGAAAACTAAACATGAAGCGTTTAAACAACAATTTAAATTAAAGTCAATTGAACTTTATAAAACTTTAGAAATTATACATTTTCTATAAATTTTATGGAGAGTTCGATCCTGGCTCAGGATAAACGCTGGCACCATGCCTAATACATGCATGTCGTACGAGAGTCCTTCGGGACTCGAGTGGCAAATGGGTGAGTAACACGTAAGGAACTTCCCCTAGCGACGAGGATAACGGTTGGAAACGACTGCTAATACTGGATAGTACATCGGACCGCATGATCTGATGTTTAAAGGCCCGTTTGGGTCACGCTAGGATGGCCTTGCGGCGCATTAGATAGTTGGTGAGGTAACGGCCCACCAAGTCTATGATGCGTAGCTGCACTGAGAGGTGAAACAGCCACATTGGGACTGAGACACGGCCCAAACTCCTACGGGAGGCAGCAGTAGGGAATTTTCGGCAATGAGCGAAAGCTTGACCGAGCAATGGTGCGTGA
>JAILNJ010000128.1 GCA_024691665.1 Gammaproteobacteria bacterium
AATAAATTAATTGAATTAAATGATCCTGAAATTCCTGATTCATAAATCTCTAAATGTCTTTCTAGTCTTTTTCTATTATTTAAATCAGGAATTTCTGGATCATTTAATTCAATTAATTTATTTCTAATTTCTTCATTTGAAAGATTATTATAATCATTATGTCTTTCTTCTTTAGTGAAATCATAATCATATAATGCAGCTTTAATATAGAATCCAGTGCCACCACAAATGATTGGAGTCATTCCTTTAGATGCAATTCCATCTATTAATTTACGAGCGTTAGATTGAAATGATGCGACACTATAATCTTCAGTAGGTTCTAGGATATCAATTAAATGGTGTTTAACACCTTCCATTTCTTCTTTAGTTATTTTAGCTGAACCAATGTTTAAAGAGCGGTAAACTTGAACTGAGTCACCACTTATTATTTCGGTATTTAATTCTTTTGCGAGTTTAACTGATACACTAGTCTTGCCACTAGCTGTAGGTCCAACTATAACTATTACTTTTTTCATGTTACACAAAATTGATTATAAAAAGGGATGAATTTTCATCCCTCATTTATTATTTAATTACTCCGAAATACTTTAATGCGAAGAATGCTACTGCGGCTACTAGTACTAAGAAGATAATAAGGATTGTTATTCTAAGAGCCTTATCTTTTCTACTCTTTTTCTTATAGTAGTCTTTAATGATGTCTCTGATTTCAACATCTACAGATTCATCATATTCAAGTTCTCTTTCTTCATGTTCTTCAACTGGTGCTGGAGCTGGTTTAACTTCTTCTTTAACTTCTTCTTGAACAGGTTCTTCAACTACCTCTTCTTTAACTTCTTCTTGAGGAGCCTCTTCAACTACTGGCTCTTCTTGAACAGGTTCAACTTTTTCCTCTTCAGCAGGAGCTTCTTCAACTACTGGTTCAGCTTTTTCCTCTTCAACTGGAGTTTCCATTTCTACATATTGATTAGTAGTTGGAATTTCTTGAGCTTCAACCTCATCCTCAGGAACACCTTCAAATACTTTTTCAGGATCTGTATCAACTTCTTCCTCTTCAGGAATGAAATCATAGTCGAATAAGTCTTTTTCAATATCTTCGTTATATTTGTTTAAACTGAATACAATGAATTCAACCATATCACCTTTCTTAAGGTCAGTTGAAATCTTGAATCCTTTTTCTTTTGAATATTGAGTAAGTTCAAGAATTGGTTTTGGTTGGAGTGCAACTTTTTCATCTTCAGTTAATCTGAATCTTGCGGCAATTAATTCAAGGAGTTGTCCTTTATTCATTCTCTTTGGAACGTTTACTCCATATTTAGCACCTAAGTCTCTAATTTGGTTTAATGTATAAGTCTTACATACAGCTTCTTTAAGGATAGATAATTGAATACCATCTAAATATCCTTTAGGTGTATAGAATAAATCTCTAAATTGAACTCTTACCTTTTCATAGTTTTCTTGTGCACCATCAGTTGAACCTTTTAGTTTAGATAATGCCTTTTCAAAAGCTATTGTAGTATTGAACTTTTCTTTATTTAAGAGGAAGAATCTCATAAATAAGTTTTTATATTCACATGGGTGAAGAGAGTAATTGTATTCTTTATCTGTAGCTTCAGTTAAATAAATAGAAAAATATTGATCATACTTTCTTAAACGATATTTAAATTCATCAGTATATTTTGCGTATTCTTCTTTATCGAATACATATTTCTTAAAGAAGTTTACAAGCAAAAATCTGTCCACAAAATCAGGAACCCAGATGTGGTTATCTTTAAATACTCTAACTAAATCTTCACTAGATACTTTTTCATACTGTTTGGCTTCTTCAATAAGCGCATTTAATTTCTCTTTATCCATTAGACTTTCCTCACATTGTCATTTATTATTATAATTTTATAATTAAATAATAATAAAATCAACAAGAAAATAGAAAAAGTGCTAAATCAAGTCATTTTCTTGAGATAGCACTTAGCTTTTTAAATAGACAATTCTTCCCTAAATATCTTGGAAATTAGGGTAGAAAGATTAGATAATTCATGTAAAGAATCTATGAATTCACTAACCATAGGATCATCCTTATGATTATCTATTTCATCAATAGTTTTATATTTATTTTTAAGATAGATGGCAAGTTCTCTCGCTCTTTTTCCTTCCTTTAGATTTTCTAAATCATTAAGCAATATATCTAATGAGTTATTCAACATATTCACCATCAAGTGACCAAGTCTTAGCTTCGGTTACTTTAACATTAACGATTTTACCAATTAATGATTTATCACCTTTAACGTTTATGAGTTTACCATTTTCATTGTATCCCATAAGCATATTAGGGTCATTCTTTGATTCACCTTCGATTAATACTTTTTGAATAGTATTTAAGAACCTCATTGAACCTTTCTTATATCCTTCATTGATTAACTCGTTAAGTTTATAGAGTCTTTCGTGAGCTGCATCTTCAGGAACTTGTTCAGTATATGATGCAGCAGGTGTTCCTTCTCTTGGTGAATAGATAAATGTGAAGGCACCTTCATAGTCACATTCTTTAACAAGTGATAAAGTTTCTTCAAACTGTTCTTCTGTTTCACCAGGGAATGCCACAATGATATCAGTAGTGAGTGAGATATTCGGAATAGCTTCTTTAATCTTTTTAACAAGTGATAAATAAGTTTCTCTTGTATATCTTCTATTCATTCTCTTGAGTACTTCATTAGAACCTGATTGAACTGGAAGATGAAGCTGAGGCATAATGTTTCCACCTAGTGCCATAGCTTTAACTTGTTTATCATCAAAGTCTTTTGGATTAGATGTAGTAAATCTAATACGTTCTATTTTTGTATTATGAAGGTCAGTGAGTAGATCTGCGAAATCATAGCTTCTATCAGTAAAGTCTTTACCATAAGCATTAACATTTTGACCTAGAAGAGTAATTTCTTTATATCCTTTTTCTACTAATTCATTAACTTCTTTTAAGATATTTTCTGGAAGTCTACTTCTCTCTTTCCCTCTAGTATATGGAACAATGCAATAAGTACAGAATTCATCACAACCATACATAATAGGAACCCAAGCTTTAATCTTAGATTGTCTTACCATTGGAACATTTTCAACGATATCACCTTCGTATGAAAGCACATCAACTAAACGTTCTTTCTTGTCGTAGCATTTCTTAATTAAACCTAAGATATCGTGAATATTATGAGTACCAAGGACAATATCAACGTTTTGATATCTTTTAGTGATTAAGTTAACTGCGTCTTGTTCTTGAGCCATACAGCCACAGACAATAGTTACTATTTCAGGGCGTTCTCTCTTTAATTGTTTGAGTCTACCTAGTTCTCCAAATACTTTATCTTCAGCATTCTTTCTAATAGCACAAGTATTTAAAACTAATACATCTGCTTCTTCTAGTACTAACTTTTCAGTGTATCCTACAGATTCAAGAAGGCCTCTAATCTTTTCTGAATCTGATTCATTTTCTTGGCAACCATATGTATAGATATAGTATGATTTACCTTTACCCATATCTTTTAAAGATTCATCTAACTTAAAATCAACAAAGACATTTTCTTTATTAAGTCTTTTTCTCTCTTTAATTCTATCTGGGGAATTAAGAATATTTGTGTTTACTTTTTTCTTTTTCATAAGCGCCTCTTAGTCAATAAATGCGAGGAAACCCTCGCATTTATTTATTTAGCTATTTCTTGGACTCTCTTTTCTCTTATAACTGTAACTTTAATAGTTCCAGGATAAGTTAAGTTGTCCTCTATCTTTTGTTTAACATCACGAGCTATAACAGCAATTTCAGCATCAGATACTTCATCTGGTTTAACAGCGATTCTGATTTCACGACCTGCTTGAATAGCGAATGAATGTTCTACACCCTTAACATCATTAGCAATAGCCTCGAGTGATTCAAGTCTATTGATATAGTTTTCAAGGGATTCAGATCTAGCACCTGGACGAGCAGCACTTAATGCGTCAGCTGCAGCAACTAGTACTGAGATAACATTATCAGCTGGAACGTCACCATGGTGTGACTCAATTGCATTAATAACAACTGGTGATTCTTTATACTTACGAGCAAGTTGAGCACCAAGTTCAACGTGTGAACCTTCAACTTCGTGGTCAATTGCTTTACCGATATCGTGGAGTAAGCCTGCACGTTTAGCAAGAACTTCATCTTCACCGATTTCAGCAGCAAGTTTACCTGCGAAGAAGGCTACTTCGATTGAATGGTCTAATACGTTTTGTCCATAAGAAGTTCTGTATTTTAGTCTACCTAAAATCTTAACGAGTTCAGGATGCATTCTACCAACACCAACTTCAAATATAGCTTTATCACCACATTCTCTAATGTATTGGTTAACTTCTGATTTACTTCTTTCAACCATTTCTTCAATCTTAGCTGGGTGGATTCTTCCATCTTCTACTAAGTATTCAATAGCTTTCTTAGCTATTTCTCTTCTAATTGGGTCAAAACAAGATAGAACGATTGATTCAGGTGTATCATCAACGATTAAATCAACACCAGTTAAAGATTCAATAGTTCTAATATTTCTACCTTCTCTACCAATGATACGGCCTTTCATATCATCAGAAGGGAGTTGAACAACAGAAACAGTTCTTTCACTTGTAACATCTTGTGCATATTTTTGCATAGTGTTAGCAAGAATCATTTTAACTTTTTCATGTGCTTCATCTTGTGCTTTCTCAGTTTCATCTTTAATATACTGAGCAGTTTCTTCTTCCATCATTTCTTGAGTTCTTTCCATGATGATCTTCTTAGCATCATCAGTAGTGAGCTCAGCAATTTCTTGGAGTTTATTCTCCTGTTGAGTAATAATAGCGTCTAATTTAGTATGTTTTTCTTCAAGAGCAGACTTTCTATCATCGATAGATTGTTCTTTTCTATCAAGATTTTCTTCTCTACGGTCTAAATTAACTGATCTTTGGTCAAGCGAAACTTCACGAGATTGAATCTTTTTTTCTTGATTCTTAATCTCTTCTTTTCTCTCCTTAATATCTTGATCACATTCAGAACGTAGTCTTTCAATGGTTTTGTTAGTTTCTTCAGTCTTTTCTTTCTTGTACTTTTCGATTTCTTCTTCAGCAGTTTTTCTTTCTTCTTCAATTAATCTTTTTGATTCTTTGATAGATTTTTCATGCATTTTAACTCTTAAAAAGTATCCAGCTGCGACACCAATAAGAGCACAAGCAATACCTGCTAAGATACCCCAAAGTATATCTAAACTAGAAGCTAAAAATAAATTAATCATATTTTTTTGCCTCCGATATTCAATTTGTTATATAAATCTAAATATAGAATTATTAACCTATTTCATTATACTATTTAAGCGGTTTATAGTCAATTTATATATTTATTTTATATATAAAGAAAAGCTGATGATTAAGAGTGACTCTTAATTAATTCATC
>JAILNJ010000130.1 GCA_024691665.1 Gammaproteobacteria bacterium
AATGAATTAATAGAAAAGCTAGATGAAGACTATTCTAAGGACGAAGTTGATGCAACATTTGTAACTAAAGAAACTCTTGCTAATACTACAATAAAACGTGAAGATATTAATTTAAATAACTATTATACTAGAGCTGAGGTAAATGGTATCGCAACTGCAGGTTCTGCCGAAGCTTTAAAAGATTATTATACCAAAGAAGAAATCAATGAAATGCTTGTTGGTGATGCCGACATACAGAGTATTATTGATTATTTAGATGCTTTAAATGGTTATGCATTATCAATGGATGAATTTGACGATTTAAATGGAAATGGTAATAATAATGGAGAATAAAAATAAAGAATAGAGGAGAATAACTATGGCATCACTTTACACTCAAGTGGAGTGGGTCGGAAGTGCTTCCTCACCTACTCAATCAAGCATTGCATTAAATTATTTCCCATCAGATAAAACAAGAGTTGAAGCTGAAATTGCAGTTACCGGTTTATGAAACTGAGGTACTAACTCTATTTTATTAGGAACAAATACTATAAATGTTGCAAGTGCATTTAATTTAAGATATTACCCAGAATATAGAGAAGTTCTAGTTGGAACTGATACAAAATCTTTATATTCTAGTCGTAATTCTGTATATTATGATTCTACAAAGCACACGATTGAGTTTGGTAATAGATTTATTACTGTTGATGGTGTAAAAACCGAAGATGCTGACGTGTCATTTGTAAGAAGCTCGTCAGCTTTTTATATTTTAGGAGTTCCTAGTAACTATAATAATTATAATTCACCCAATAGATTATATAGCTTAAAGATATATGAAGGAAATAATTTAGTTGTAAACTTAATTCCTGTCAGAGAGAAAGGTACAGATAAATACGGGTTCTATGATACTGTAATGCGTGTTTTCTATACAAATAACCTAACAGGAACTTTAACACATGGTGAAGAAATAGCAGATATTGATGTTGATACAGAAAATTATACTGACATAATTGGTTTAAGAATTAACTTTGACCATAAAGAAACGATGAATTCTTGGATTGAAGCTTTTTATAATAATGCAGTAAAGATAGACTTCATGCATCCAGCTATCAACACTCCATATCAAAGTTTGCACGCTCAATTAGCAAATATAAATCAAAAATGGGTAAGTAATGATATTGAAAAAGATAGAATTTGGCAATTAGTTGATACTAGAGTTCCTATTGAAGAAGGTAAATCAGCAGTAAGAAGTGCTTTAATAACAAAGCTTACAAATGACTATACAAAAGCTGAATTAGATTTAATATTTGCAAGTAATCAAGATTTACAAGACTTAATTGATAGCATATGTGTGGTTATAATGGCAGACTATCCAGATAAAGCTGAAGTTGATGAACTGATAACTGAGCACGGTAGCGGTGGTGGAATGGAAGGCTATTATAATAAAACTGAAATAGATACCATGATTCCTGAAAAAGAAGACCTTACAGTTATTTCTAATTTCTTAGAATCAAGAACTGAATATTATAATAATTTAAAGGTATTTACAAGACTTAATGGAAAGGAGGTAGAAAATTAATGGGTTATTCTTTAGTTGAAAATTTAGAGACTTTGCATGAAAGTAAAGAAGCTTTCTTAGAAAAACTTGACATTATTCTACCTAATCCATCTGGTTTAACTATTCATGATAGCTGAGATACAATTGGAACATTTATTAATAATATTTTAGTAGACAATCAAATATTTCCACCAGAAGTAGTTGAAGAACTAGAGAGACTTTTAGGAAATACTTTACAAAAGACTATTCAAGTAACAGCAACTAAAATAAATCCTTATACTTTTTATGGAGAATCAAGTTTAGTTGCAATAAATGCATCAGATGCAACTACTGTTGGTCAATATGCTTTTAATAATTGTACAAATTTAAAGCTTGCAAATTTACAAGCAGTGACAAGTATTGACGCATATGCTTTTCAAAATAATAGTAATTTAACAACAGTTGGTTTAGATGCTATGGTTAGTATTGGAGATTATGCTT
>JAILNJ010000138.1 GCA_024691665.1 Gammaproteobacteria bacterium
AAGAGGAACAAGACTTTATAGACTAACTTCTAAAATACAACAGTTCAGCCTAGTTAAAACAATTAGAACTGGTCTTGTTAACATGATACCTATTTTAACAATAGGTGCTTTTGCTTTAGTATTTAAAGAGTTTCCTGTAAAAGCCTATAAAGAATTTATTGCATCATTTGCTAATGGATTCTTATTTAATTTATTTAATTTTGTATATAGTGCAACATTTGGCGTTCTATCTGTTTATATGACATATACAATCTCAAGAGCGTATATGAAGAGTAAATATGATACAGATGTTCCTATTATTGGAGCAAATATTGCATCATTAATTGTATTCTTTATATTAGCAGGAGCATATCAACCTGATTTTGGAATAGACCATATGGGACCTAAATCAATGCTATATGCTATCATTGCCGGTTATTTTGCCGCTTTATTCTATAGAGCATTCTATTTAGCTTTAAGAAGAAAAACACAGATATTAACATTGGGCGCAGATCATGAATTTAATAGAATGCTTAGAACACTAATACCAATTACATTCACAGTTTCTTTGTTCGCAATAGGAAATGTATTCCTTTTAAAAGTTACTAATAAGGAATCATTCCATGATTTATATATTGGATTATTAAATGATTTATTCGCAGGAGAAAATACTGGTTTCTCTAAGGGATTAGGCTTTATTGCACTATCATCATTATTCTGGTTCTTTGGAATTCATGGGAATGATGCTCTTGAAGGTGTTATGTCTACATATTTCTATCCAGGTCTTGAGATTAACCAAGCAGCAGTAGCTGCTGGTCTTGAACCTACAAGAGTATTAACTAAAGAATTCTTTGATTGCTTTGTACTTATTGGTGGATGTGGAACCACATTATGTCTACTTGTTGCAATCCTAATCTTCTCAAGAAATAGGGCGAAAAGAGGACTTGCTGCTACATCAGCATTTCCAATGATATTCAATATCAATGAAATGATGGTATTTGGTCTTCCAATCATTTATAACCCAATAATGTTAATACCATTCTTAGTTACTCCAGTTGTAACTTACTCAATAGCATATCTTGCAATATCAACTGGTATTGTTCCATATATTACAAGTCAAGTTGCCTTTACTACTCCAATTTTCCTTGGAGGATATATAGCAACAGGTAGTTATGCAGGTTCATTACTACAACTAGTTAATTTAATAATTGGTGTATTAATATATTTCCCATTTGTTAAGTATTCAGATAAGAATACTATGAAGAATAATATGGCTCAATATGAAAACTTCATGGAATTCTTCAAAGAAAAAGAACAATTATTACAACACACAAAATTAACAGAACAAAATAATAAACAAGGTGATTTAGCTAAGGAATTACTCGCAGATATTAAATATGATTTATCTAGAAATCTAAAACTAGAATATCAACCTCAATACAACTATGATGGTGAATGCATAGGTGTTGAAACACTTCTAAGATGGAATCATCCAATCTATGGAATGCTTTATCCTCCTCTAGTAGTTAAACTAATTGTTGAAGCAAATATGCTTAAAGAATTAGAAGAAGCTATCTTTACTAAGGCAGTATCCGAAGAAGAAAAGATATATCAAAAGTTTGGTCAAGGCATTAAGATTTCTATTAATGTAACCGGTGATACAGTAGTTACTGATGAATTCCTCGATTTCATGAAGAAATTAAATGATAAATATAATTTTAAAGAAAAGAACTTCTGTATAGAAGTTACAGAACAAACAGCTGTATCATTTACTGATAAGACTCTAGATCAATTAAGACAACTAAAGAATATGGGATTAAGTCTTGCGATAGATGACTTCTCTATGGGTCAAACATCTATTAATTATCTTAAACATAATCTATTTGATTACTTAAAGATTGATGGACTCTTAATAAAAGAAATGGTTGAATCAGATAACTGTAAGGAAATTGTTCAATCTATTGTTGATCTTGCTAATCAGTTAAATATGACTGTTATTGCAGAATATGTAGAACTTGAAGAACAAAAAGAACTATTACATTCAATTGGCTGTGATATTTATCAAGGTCACCTCTATTCTAAATCACTTCCACTAGACTAATAAACTATAATAAAAAGGAGAAATATAATGGCTAAAAAAGGTCCAGGAGCAATGGGCACAGTCGGAAACATCCTTTGGATCATCTTTGGTGGCTTGCTAGCTGCTATTGGTGCATTCTTATCTGGCGTCATTGCTTGCATTACTATCATTGGTATTCCAGTAGGATTACAAATGTTCAAATTTGCTAAGTTTGTACTCTTACCATTTGGAAAAGAAGTTAGAGAAGTTAACGTTACAGGTTTTAAGACTGTAGTAAACATTTTATGGGCAATCTTCGCAGGTTGGGAATATGCTCTTGCATACCTAATCATTGGTCTAATCTTCTGTATCACAATCATCGGTATTCCATTTGGTAAACAATACTTCAAGATGGCATCATTTGTTCTCTTACCACTTGGAAGAGATTTCACTTATTAATATTAAAAAAGCTGGAGAATTAATCTCCAGCTATTTTTTATTTTTAGCCTAAAATCTGCTCTAAATTCATCATTATTTGAATGAAACTAATTCCATTTAATAATGCATGACAAGTAAATGATACAAACACATTATTTCCACTAAAGTGATAGATTAATGCAAGTCCAAATCCTGGTAGTGCATATAGTGGGAAATATGCAAGTTCCATTAATGATAGATGAGCAAAATCAAGGTGTAATAATCCAAATAAGAT
Source organism: Gammaproteobacteria bacterium (assembly GCA_024691665.1). Lineage (GTDB taxonomy): Bacteria > Bacillota_I > Bacilli_A > Izemoplasmatales > UBA1188 > UBA1188. The sequence goes on from JAILNJ010000138.1 coordinate 2,751, forward strand.
TGCGCTTATAATTGCACTAAAGACCCAGTTGATTCCTTTAAATGTCTCAAAGATCATAGTTCTAAATTCTAACTCTTCAAGGATTGGCGCAAGTATTACAACTGTGATACCAAGTAATACATAGTTAGGCACAGTTGGACAAGCCTTAAATAATGCATAGATACCTTGTTGGTTTGTTGATTCACCTACATGAAATAACTTATCAAGAAGCGTGCTTAATTGTGATACACCTACTTCAAACAGATAGAATATTCCAAATGATACTGCAGTAAAGATGAAGAAGGCAAGAACGTGATTCTTTGTTTTATTCACTACATCTTTAAAATAACCTATGAAGAATATAATTGCCGCAATCGCAGCTATTAACTTACCACTAAACCAAGAAATTGTTCGAAACATTGGATTATTTAAGAATGCCACCTGGACAATTGCTTGAATAATTACTTCTCCTACAAGTAATCCTAATAATATTAAGAGTGGCTTGAAATATACTCTTCTTTCTTGTTCTTTATATAAATTTTCGTTAGCTACCATTTTTAAAACCTCTATTACATATTATACATTATGTGATACAATATTTTAAAGAATATTGTATGAAAAAATGGATATCATAATCGCAACTTCAAATCAAGGAAAATTAAGAGAATATAAGGAAATGCTTGAAAAGTATTCAGTTAATTGTCTTTCTTTAAAAGACATTAATTTTAACGCGGATATAGTTGAAGATGGAGTGTCTTTTAAAGAGAATTCTTATATTAAAGCTAAAGCTATTGCGGATATCACAAATCTTCCAGTTATCGCAGATGATTCAGGCCTTTCAGTAGATGCACTAAATGGACTTCCTGGTATTTATTCCGCTAGATTTAGTAGTCTTGAACACAATGATAAAGCTAATAGAGTTAAGTTAATAGATGAACTTCATAAGTTAGGTTTAACTGAATCTCCTGCCCATTTTACATGCGCAATCACATACATCAATAAAGGCGATGTTATTCAAACTGAAGGATATGTCTATGGAAAAGTAATTGATCAAGAAATAGGCACAAATGGCTTTGGATATGACTCTATGTTTATTCCTGAAGGTTATGACATTACTGTCGGTGAGATTGATGAAGACTCTAAGAATAATATCTCTCACAGACACAATGCATTAATTAAACTAATCGAGGTATTATTCAAGTGAGAGCGATAATATTCAGTGATTCACATGGGAATATCGATTTAGTTAAAGAAGCTATAGTTCATTATAAATCTCCTGAATATCGCTTTGGTTTAGGTGATTATGAAGTTGAACCATATATTCTTGATTGTATGGGTGTCACAGGTGTAAGAGGAAATAGTTACTTTGATCCTGCCTGGGATTATTCGTTTATCTATACAATAGGTAAGTTTAAAATCTTACTTACTCATGGACATAGATATGGAGTAAAGGATTCACTATATACTTTGTCTATGTATGCTCAAAGCAAGGGTGTAGATATAGTATTTTATGGCCATACTCACGAAGCTAGAATTGATGAAGATGCACATATTTATTTCATTAATCCAGGAAGCGTTGGAATGCCATTTTATCCAATGTATCCAACTATAGCTTATATGGAAATAAATGACGATATATGTAATATAAAGATAGTAGACGCAGTCGACTATAGTGTATATAAAGAAATAACTATAAATAAAAATGAATGAATTAGAATTTAACGAGAAAGAGACTGAATTATTAAATAATTTATTAAACGCAAAAAGCGCTAATGAGCCTATTTATGCGTCTCTTTTTAGTTTGCTTAAGTTCTATTATGACAATGGTTCATACCTTCAAGTTTTAGATTTATATAAAGAATATGAATCAACTCCACTTAAAGAAGATGAGAAGAAGAGTATTCTTGATTTAAGAATCGGAAGTCTTCTTAAGGTAGAAGATTATAATGAACTATTAAAACTTCTTTCTAGTAAAGATACATTAAGTATTGAAGGTATTAATAAATCAAATGTCTTATTCTATAAAGCAATTGCCTATGAAGCGCTAGATGAAGTGGATTTATCTATTGAATCACTATTATCAATTAAAGATGGTATCTCAAGATACGCTTTAATAAATAAATACTTAAAACTTGCCTTACTATATGTAAGAAAGAATGAATTAGAAAAAGCTAAAGAAGCTTATGATTATGCATCTATGGTTGACTTTAACCATAAGAACGATATCTTCTATTTAGTTGAATCAGATTTATACTTTAAAGATGAAAACTATTTAGAAGCTTTAAATTCACTCCAATCATTCTTCTTTAAGAGTTCTAATAAGTTTAAATATCTAGATAGAT